>NZ_NPDD01000042.1 GCF_002272245.1 Bacillus sp. 7884-1
ATTCAATGTCCTGCGGGAGGACGGGGCAGGGGGAGACCCCGCAGGCGCTTTAGGGCCGAGGAAGTAGGAAAAGCCGAAGCGCCTCGAGGGGCTAGGCGCTGCAGCTAGACAGGCTCCCTGGACCGCCCGCGGAAAGCGAAGTGCCTGGAGTGGAAATCAACAGGCCAATATAACAAAAACGTATATAAAAAATAATTTTTAAACTAGTACTAATGTTGGCTCTCTTTCTTATATAATAGATGGGCATACATCAATGGTTCCCGAGGCGGGTGTTGACAGATGATGATAAAAAATATGATTTTACTATTAATAATTTTAGCCTGGCCGTTATACTATCTCTATCAACATCAGTTAGGGGCAATTTCTTTTCTAGTGCTGGCTATTATCTTCCTTTATTGGGCTATAAAAGAGTTGAAAATGCTGAAAAAAGAGAATAAACCTGATGATACCCCGCCAAAGAGGGAAAATATCAAATAAAACAATAGATAGAACTAGCATAAACGGGAGAATATTGTTTATAATGAAGAATATGTCAAAATACTAGCACTGAGGTGCTAAAATTTTTGCCCGTGATCACTCATGTAATAGTGAGTGTTAAATAGAGAAAGGAAGTGCCGATATTGAGTTTACAAAGTTTCTCAAAAGAGCAATTAAAAGAGTTATCCCTCATTGAGATGGCGTATGAATTTCTAAAAGGAAGCAAACAGCCAATTTCCTTCCATGATTTAATCAAAGAAATTGCGGCAGCTACAGAAATTACAGAGGCACAAATCAAATCAAGAATTGCACAATTCTATACCGATATAAATATCGACGGTCGTTTTCTATCATTAGGTGACAACCGCTGGGGACTTCGTGTCTGGTATCCAGTCGATACACAAGAAGAAGAAGTCGTTACCGTTATTAAACCTAAGAAGAAAAAGGCGAAAAAGGTTGTCGATGAAGACGAGCTTGAAGACTTTGATGATGTGGATGAAGATTACGAAGAGCTTGATGACTTTGCCGATGAAGATGACCTTCTCGATGACGACGAGGATGATCTTTTGGATGACCTTGACGATGTCGATGATTTAGACGAAGATGAAGATGTCATCGAAGACGATGATGAATTTGAGCTTGATGAAGAAGAAGACCTTGACGAGGATCTTGAAGAAGATGAAGTAGAGGATGAAGACGACCTATTATAGGCTTGACTTTTTAACGCTGCACTTGTAGAATCTTTTTTGGGCTCCTTTAAACAGGAACGGATCATATATAGCTTATAAAGCGCTCCCTTACCTAGTGTAAACGGAGTGCTTTTTTATTTTTTCAGTCAAATGATACATAGCTCTTTCGGGCAGAAGCCCGGGACTTCTTTAGGAATAAAAAATTTTTATAAAAGAAGCCTTAAACAACAAGAATATTGCACAAACTGAATTAGAGGAGGATTATTTTATGACGAAGTATATTTTTGTAACTGGCGGTGTAGTTTCATCGTTAGGAAAAGGGATTACCGCAGCCTCTTTAGGCCGTTTGTTGAAAAATCGAGGATTGAACGTTACGATTCAAAAGTTTGACCCATACATTAACGTGGACCCAGGAACCATGAGTCCCTATCAGCACGGTGAAGTATTTGTTACCGATGATGGCGCTGAAACGGACTTAGACTTAGGACACTATGAACGCTTTATCGATATTAACTTAAACAAGTACTCTAACGTGACCACTGGAAAAATCTATTCTACTGTTCTACGCAAGGAACGCCGTGGCGATTACCTAGGTGGAACCGTTCAGGTTATCCCGCACATTACCAATGAAATTAAGGAACGCGTCTTCCGTGCTGGCAACGAAACGAATGCCGATGTGGTCATCACTGAAATCGGCGGAACAGTAGGGGATATCGAGTCATTGCCATTCTTAGAAGCGATTCGTCAAATTAAGAGTGATATTGGCAGCTCAAATGTGATGTACATTCACTGTACCTTAATTCCTTACATTAAAGCAGCTGGTGAAATGAAAACCAAACCAACGCAGCACAGTGTTAAAGAGCTTCGCAGCCTTGGTATTCAGCCAAATATCATCGTTGTTCGTACTGAAATGCCGGTTTCCCAGGATATGAAGGATAAAATTGCTTTGTTCTGTGATATCGATGCGAAAGCGGTTATTGAATGTCAGGATGCTGATACGCTTTATTCGATTCCACTTGCTCTTCAAGAGCAGCACATGGATCAAATTGTATGTGACCACTTGAAGCTAACGACACCTGAACCAGAAATGACCGAATGGAAGGCGTTAGTGGATAAGGTTCTTAATCTTTCCGGCAAAACACGCATTGGACTTGTTGGGAAATATGTTGAGCTTCAGGATGCTTATATTTCTGTTGTTGAAGCGATGAAGCATGCAGGTTATGCGTTTGACGCTGATGTGGAAATTAAGTGGATTAATGCGGAACATGTTACTTCAGATAATGTCGCAGAACTTCTGCATGATGTGGACGGAATCCTTGTTCCTGGCGGATTTGGCGATCGCGGAATCGAAGGGAAGATTCAAGCAACTCGTTATGCCCGTGAAACGAAGAAGCCTTTCCTTGGCATTTGCTTAGGAATGCAGCTGGCAACGATTGAATATGCACGCCACGTTCTTGGTTATCTGGATGCTCATTCTGCAGAATTTGTACCTGAAACCAAGCACCCGATCATTGACTTACTTCCAGAGCAAAAGGATGTTGAGGATTTAGGTGGAACATTAAGACTGGGTCTTTACCCATGCCGTCTAATTGAAGGTACTAAAGCGTTCGAAGCATATGTGGATGAAGTGATTTATGAGCGTCACCGTCACCGTTATGAGTTTAACAATCATTACCGTCAAGAAATGGAAGACGCTGGATTTGTGTTCTCTGGGACTAGCCCAGATGGCCGTCTTGTGGAAATCGTTGAGCTTAAAGACCATCCATGGTTTGTTGCGTCTCAGTTCCATCCGGAATTTGTTTCAAGACCAAACCGTCCGCAGCCGCTATTCCGTGAATTTATTAAAGCAACATTGCAAAAATAACATTTGGGCCAGTTCTCTTTGCGGAGTGCTGGCTTTTTTTATGGTTGGGGTTTCCAAAAAATGTCTAATAGTCCAAAACCACTTTAAAAAGGTCCAAAACCCTAAGAAAAAAGTCCATAACCAATCAAAAATAGTCCAAAACACCCTAAAAATAGTCCAAAACAAAAAACGACCCAATCTAGGTCGTTCAAAATCATTCATATTCCGCTAAAATCTCATCAATTGTAAATTTTAAGCCATAATAAACGTATAATCCTGCCATTGAGGACGGATAGCCGTATCGATTTCCAAAATCATCTGGCAACAGACCCTTCAAAAGCTGCAAATTAATATGTACATCAGCCATTTCTTCCAATTTTCCATCTGGAACCGATGTTGATACGGCCACAAATGGGATATCTTTCTCTTTAAGCTTCGCTGCAAGCTCTAGCGCATCGCTATCAGCCGAGGTTCGAGTGAATAGCAGCACCCTGTCGGCAGGGGTAGCAGCATCAACATTCGCTAAAGCACCCTTTAATGGTTCTGCACCCTCTAATGCCTCAAATTCAACAGCCTTCATTTCACGAAATCCCACAAGATAAATAGTCTGACCTTGTGCGAGCAGGCGGGCACCGTCCTCAAATGAAAACTCTGCCTTCTCTTCGATTCTTTTAAATAATCCCGTCAATTGGGTCGTAAACATTTTCATCAATTAAAACCACTCCTTCACAAAAATATTATAGCTTTTTAAAAATAAAAGACAATTACCACAATATACCTATATAATAAATAGAGGATTTTTAAAAGAAATGTCGAAGATTATCATAGTGGAAGAAAAGGAATCAACTATAAATAAAAAAAGGGTGGAAGAGGTGGAGTTATGAAAGAGAAAATTTTAATTGTTGACGATCAATTTGGGATACGGATTTTACTAAATGAGGTATTCTCAAAGGAAGGATATCAAACCTTTCAGGCAGCAAATGGAATTCAAGCACTAGATATTGTTACCAAGCATGACCCTGATCTCGTCCTATTGGATATGAAAATACCTGGTATGGATGGTATTGAAATTTTAAAAAGAATGAAAGTCATTGATCCTGATATTCGCGTTATTATTATGACTGCTTATGGTGAATTGGATATGATCCAAGAGGCCAAGAATCTAGGAGCAATTACTCATTTTGCAAAGCCATTCGATATTGATGATATTCGTGCGGCCGTAAGAAAACATATTCCTCAAAAAGCAAATTAATCCGTTTTTTTTAAAATAGAATGATTGTCGAAAAGTGTTGCCGCTTTCATTGTGAACGTTTATAATATTAGGTTTTCTTTAATGGCATTTTATCAATCAGTTTGGTATGATACTTATGAACTTTTGCTCGTCCATTTATCTTTCTCGAGAGTACATAATCAGTAAAATGATAGGAAATCCTTAATAGGAAAACCCTAATTCGAGAAGATAAACACTCATACCAAGGAGGAAATAAAATGCCTTTAGTTTCAATGAAAGAGATGCTTATCAAAGCGAAAGCGGAAGGTTACGCTGTTGGGCAATTCAACTTAAATAACTTAGAATTTACCCAAGCTATTTTACAAGCAGCGGAAGCTGAAAAATCACCTGTTATTCTTGGTGTTTCTGAAGGGGCAGCTCGTTACATGTCCGGCTTTAAAACTGTTGTAAAAATGGTAGAAGGTTTAATGGAAGATTTGAAAGTTACCGTACCTGTTGCCATTCACTTGGATCATGGTTCAAGCTTTGAAAAATGTAAGGAAGCCATTGATGCAGGCTTCACATCTGTTATGATTGACGCTTCTCATCATTCATTTGAAGAAAACGTAGAAATTACTTCTAAAGTAGTAGAATACGCTCATTCAAAAGGTGTTTCTGTTGAAGCAGAATTAGGAACAGTTGGCGGACAGGAAGACGATGTATCTGGCAGCATTATTTATGCGGATCCTGCTGAATGTAAAGAACTTGTTGAGCGTACAGGCATCGACTGCCTTGCACCTGCACTTGGTTCTGTTCACGGTCCATACAAAGGTGAGCCAAAGCTAGGTTATAAAGAGATGGAAGAAATCGGTCAAGCTACTGGTCTTCCACTTGTACTACATGGCGGAACTGGTATTCCAACACATGATATTCAAAAATCTGTTTCCCTTGGAACAGCGAAAATTAACGTGAACACTGAAAACCAAATTGCGTCTGCAAAAGCGGTTCGTGAAGCATTAGCTGCAAAGCCAAATGAATACGATCCTCGTAAATACATGGGCCCAGCTCGCGAAGCCATCAAAGAAACAGTAATCGGCAAAATTCGCGAATTTGGTTCAGCTGGCAAAGCTTAATACGAAAAGCGGAAGCCCCTAGGCGCTGCAGCTAGACAATACGAAAAGCGGAAGCGCCTTGGCTGCTTGCGCTAGACAATTTTTATATAAGAGGTTATTGTCCTCTTGAAAATGCTATCCAATCTTTGGTAATGTTGACAGTAAATTTGAAACCGCCCCTTAACGAGTGGGCGGTTTCAAACTGTAAGGAATAATTAGAATATTGACGAAATTTGTCGTATAAATTGGAGGAGAAACACATGAAATTTTTTATTGATACAGCTAACTTAGAAGAAATTCGTGAAGTACATGAGCTTGGATTATTATCAGGAGTTACAACAAACCCTTCGCTTGTTGCAAAAGAAAAAGATGTATCCTTCCACGACCGCATTAGAGAAATTGCTGCGCTTGTTCCTGGATCTGTTAGTGCAGAGGTTATTGCACTGGACGCAGAAGGTATGATTAGAGAAGGTAAAGAACTGGCAGCAATTGCCCCAAATATCACCGTTAAAGTTCCAATGACTCCTGATGGCTTAAAGGCTTGTCATGCATTTTCAGAAGCAGGGATTACCACCAATGTTACCTTAATCTTCAACGCTAATCAGGCACTTCTTGCAGCAAGAGCAGGGGCTACATACGTTTCACCATTCCTAGGCAGATTGGATGATATCGGTCAAAATGGCTTAGAATTAATTTCTCAAGTCGCAGATATTTTTACCGTTCACGGACTTGATACACAAATTATTGCGGCATCGATCCGTAATCCAATTCACGTTACAGAAGCAGCGCTTAGAGGAGCACATATTGCAACGATTCCTTACAAAGTATTAATTGGCTTATTCCATCATCCATTAACAGACAAAGGGATTGAAGGATTTATGAAAGATTGGGCAGGCCGTAACGCATAAATTTACCAATTTTTAAAACTTTTTTTCATATTGATACATGAAAATAATATATTGGTGTACACTAGATGATAGACAAATTGTCGGATTATGTAATTTGCTATTGGAAATAATTACCTAAATGCGAATTTTGAATATCAATTTAGTTGATTAATAAAGGATCAAAGTCCATCCCAATGGCGTAGAAGGGAGTCGAAAATGGAAAAACTTAAAATTGCGGGCGGATATCCGCTTAAGGGAACCGTAAGAATAAGTGGTGCAAAAAACAGTGCAGTTGCGTTGATACCAGCAACCATTTTAGCAGAATCACCGGTGACAATTGAAGGGCTGCCAGATATTTCAGATGTAGAAATATTGAAGGACTTGCTCGAAGAAATTGGCGGGAAAGTAGAGCTTTCAGATGATTTTGATATGACGGTTGACCCATCGACAATGATTTCGATGCCATTGCCAAACGGAAAAGTCAAGAAGCTTCGTGCCTCTTATTATCTAATGGGGGCGATGCTTGGCCGTTTCAAAAAGGCCGTCATCGGTTTACCGGGTGGATGTCATCTTGGACCACGTCCGATTGATCAGCATATTAAAGGATTCGAAGCACTGGGTGCTCAGGTAACAAACGAGCAGGGCGCTATTTATTTGCGTGCGGACGAGCTTCGTGGCGCACGTATTTATCTCGATGTTGTCAGTGTTGGCGCAACCATTAATATCATGTTAGCGGCGGTAAGAGCAAAGGGCAGGACGATTATTGAAAATGCTGCAAAAGAACCGGAAATCATTGATGTTGCTACCTTACTTACGAATATGGGAGCAAAAATCAAGGGTGCAGGAACCGATGTCATTCGTATTGATGGCGTGGACAGCCTCCATGGCTGCCGTCATACCATTATTCCGGATCGAATTGAGGCTGGAACCTATATGATTTTGGGTGCTGCCGTGGGTGAAGGTGTATTAATCGATAATGTCATCCCCCAGCACTTAGAATCGCTGATTGCTAAGCTGCGAGAAATGGGTGTGAAAATTGAAACGGGCGATGATCAGGTGTTTGTCAGCAGTTCGGACAAGTTGAAGTCTGTTGATATCAAAACCCTGGTATATCCTGGTTTTCCGACCGACCTGCAACAGCCATTTACCACTCTCTTAACGAGAGCGACGGGTTCTAGCGTTGTAACGGATACTATTTATGGTGCCCGTTTTAAACATATTGATGAATTAAGAAGAATGAACGCGAATATTAAAGTGGAAGGCCGCTCGGCAATCATTA
Source organism: Bacillus sp. 7884-1 (assembly GCF_002272245.1). Classification (GTDB taxonomy): domain Bacteria; phylum Bacillota; class Bacilli; order Bacillales; family Cytobacillaceae; genus Neobacillus. Next base: position 7,498 of record NZ_NPDD01000042.1, read on the forward strand.
GCGGACCTCTTAAGCTTCAAGGTGCAAAAGTGAAGGCAAGCGATCTTAGAGCTGGGGCCGCCCTTGTCATTGCCGGACTTCTTGCTGAAGGCATTACAGAAGTCACAGGCCTTGAGCACATTGACCGGGGTTACAGCCATCTTGTTGAAAAATTAAATGGGCTCGGTGCAACCGTTTGGCGTGAAGCTTTGTCAAAAGATGAAGTAGAACAACTAAAGAACACGTAAATAAGCTATACTAATTCCTCGAATATGTTATACTAATGTTATTAAAAAGTATAAATAGAAATTTGGGGGATTGAGAACATGGAGAGAAGTTTATCTATGGAGCTTGTTCGCGTAACAGAAGCCGCTGCACTCGCTTCAGCGCGTTGGATGGGACGCGGGAAAAAGGATGAAGCGGATGGTGCTGCAACTTCTGCCATGCGTGATGTGTTTGACACGATCCCGATGAAGGGAACAGTTGTCATTGGTGAAGGCGAGATGGACGAAGCCCCAATGCTTTATATCGGTGAAAAACTTGGTACAGGGTACGGACCTCGGGTCGATGTAGCCGTTGATCCACTTGAGGGAACAAATATTTTAGCCGCAGGCGGATGGAACGCTCTAGCAGTTTTGGCAATTGCTGACAATGGCAATCTTCTACATGCACCGGATATGTATATGGAGAAAATTGCTGTTGGCCCTGAAGCTGTAGGACTTGTCGATATCAATGCTTCTGTTCTTGATAACCTAAAGGCAGTGGCGAAAGCGAAAAACAAGGATATCGAAGACGTTGTAGCAACGGTATTAAACCGTCCGCGTCATGAGCATATCATTGCACAGCTTCGTGAAGCAGGCGCACGAATTAAGTTAATTAATGATGGCGATGTGGCAGGAGCGATTAATACTGCTTTTGATAACACAGGCGTTGACATTTTATTCGGCTCTGGCGGTGCTCCGGAAGGCGTCATCTCAGCTGTTGCATTAAAATGTCTCGGCGGTGAAATCATTGGTAAATTGCTTCCTCAAAGTGATGCCGAATTAGAGCGCTGCGTGAAAATGGGACTAGATGTCAAGAAGGTACTTCGAATGGAAGACCTTGTGAAAGGTGACGACGCGATTTTTGCAGCTACCGGTGTAACAGACGGTGAGTTACTGCGCGGTGTTCAATTCAAGGGTTCTTATGGATCTACTCATTCCATCGTTATGCGTGCAAAATCAGGAACTGTCCGATTTGTCGAAGGTCGTCACAGTCTGAAGAAGAAACCAAATTTAGTGATTAGATAAATTTTTATAGTAAACACTTACTAAGAGACTAGACCTAGATTCTAGTCTCTTCTCTCCATATTCTGCAAATAGAAAATTTCCAGTTGATTATTATTTTAGACAAAGGGTACAATAGATAGTGTTTTATTAAATTGATTCTGCTATTCTATTCATTTCTATCTTTCCTCAATATATTTTTAGAAATCAAAAATCCTCTATTATACGATTAGGTTCTCGGTAACGAAAATAGAGTAAAAATTTTAAAGTGTGGTGTACTATGGAATTAACTATATCAAGTTTAGAAAACATGAAGCTGAAGGAGCTTTATGAGCTTGCGCGCGAATTTAAAGTGACTTACTATAGTAAGTTGTCGAAAAAAGAACTTATTTTCGCCATTTTAAAATCACGAGCGGAGCAGCAAGGTTATTTTTTCATGGAAGGCGTTTTGGAAATCATCCAATCTGAAGGCTTTGGATTCTTACGCCCGATCAACTATTCACCAAGTTCGGAAGATATTTATATTTCTGCGTCGCAAATCCGTCGGTTCGATCTCAGGAATGGGGATAAAGTTTCCGGTAAGGTTAGACCTCCAAAAGAAAATGAACGTTATTACGGACTTTTACATGTAGAAGCAGTTAACGGTGAAGACCCAGAGTCAGCAAAAGAACGTGTTCACTTCCCAGCATTAACTCCTCTCTATCCAAACAGACATATGAAACTCGAAACCACTCCAAAACATATCTCTACAAGAATTATGGATGTAGTTGCTCCAGTTGGTTTTGGACAAAGGGGCTTAATTGTTGCACCCCCAAAGGCAGGGAAAACAATGCTGTTAAAAGAAATCGCTAACAGTATTACAACGAATCACCCTGAAGTGGAATTAATTGTGCTTCTAATCGATGAACGTCCAGAGGAAGTAACCGACATTGAGCGTTCGGTTGCTGGCGATGTTGTCAGCTCTACGTTTGATGAGGTACCAGAAAACCATATTAAAGTCGCTGAGCTTGTTCTGGACCGCGCGATGCGTTTAGTCGAGCATAAACGCGACGTTGTTATTTTAATGGACAGCATTACGCGTTTGGCTCGTGCTTATAACCTTGTGATTCCGCCAAGCGGCCGTACCCTTTCTGGTGGTATTGACCCAGCGGCGTTCCACCGTCCGAAGCGTTTCTTCGGGGCAGCCCGAAACATTGAAGAAGGCGGAAGCTTAACCATCCTAGCTACGGCATTGGTTGACACTGGTTCACGTATGGATGACGTTATTTATGAAGAATTTAAAGGGACAGGTAATATGGAGCTGCATCTGGATCGTCAGCTTGCAGAACGCCGTATATTCCCAGCACTTGATATTCGCCGCTCTGGCACACGGAAAGAAGAGCTGCTTCTTCCGAAGGATCATCTGGACAAACTATGGGCCATCCGAAAATCGATGTCCGACTCGCCAGACTTCGCCGAGCGCTTCCTGAAAAAACTAAAACAAACCAAATCCAACGAAGAATTCTTCGCCCAAATTGGAGAAGAATTAAAAGGCAGAAGGTCTTAGGAATAATTCTTAGTCTGTGTTAATGGATACTGTTGATTTTAGAACCTG
>NZ_NPDD01000043.1 GCF_002272245.1 Bacillus sp. 7884-1
GAAGCGCCTGGAGCACAAATCAACAGCCTGATTTAACACAGCTAGCATTTAAAATCCATAAAAACCCAACTTGCCAAAATAGGTTCACCTTGTTATAATGTGAACAGTGTGTTTCAAGTATTTGATGCTTGTTTTTAAGACAGGCATTTATATAACTCTGTTTCGAATGATTCAGGGCGGAAGGAGATGAAAAGAATGAAAGCAGGAATTCATCCAAATTATAAAATGGTACAGGTGACTTGTGCATGCGGAAATACTTTTGAAACTGGTTCAGTGAAAAAAGAAATTCGCGTTGAAACATGTTCTGAATGTCATCCATTCTATACTGGTCGTCAAAAGTTTGCTGAAGCTGGTGGACGTGTAGACCGTTTCAACAAAAAATACGGCCTTAAAGATCTAAACGCGCAAGAACAACAATAATCACTCACACAAAACAGGCAAGCAGAAACTTACTTGCCTGTTTTTTAATTGCTCTTTTCTTAAACTTTATTGCTTTTTGTAACAAAAACTAAGGATTATTAGGTTTCCGCTTAAAAACAGCATAAATTTAATAAGAAAAGAGCTTACAAAATAAATTCAAGGCTCAAAATAACTATTTTCGCGTTAAAATCGGCTTTAAGATTTTAACAACAATAGTTGATTAAATAGCCTGTTTAATTGAATAAAACATGTTGAATGTTAAAAATATTGATGTAGAAGGTTTCGTACATAGGAAGGAGACGCCGATTTATGTATTTAATGAAGCAACTCGGATGGGTTGAGGTTATTTGCGGCAGTATGTTTTCAGGAAAATCAGAGGAATTGATTCGTCGCGTCAGACGGGCTCAATTTGCTAAACAAAAAATAGCTGTTTTCAAACCGAAAATTGACAATCGCTATAGCGAACAATCTGTCGTTTCTCATAATGGCAACTCTTTTCATGCGAAGCCCATTTCCCATTCGATTGAGATTTTACACCATGTAGAGGCGGATATCGACATCATCGCCATTGATGAAGTGCAATTTTTCGATGAAGGGATTGTAAGGGTGGTTCAACAGCTTGCTGACAGTGGACATCGCGTAGTTGCGGCAGGGCTGGACATGGATTTCCGCGGCGAGCCTTTCGGACAAATGCCAGCATTGATGGCGATTGCGGAAACGGTGACGAAGCTCCAAGCTGTCTGCAGTGTTTGTGGTTCGCCATCAAGCCGGACACAACGCTTAATCGACGGCAGACCAGCCTCTTATCATGATCCTGTTATCTTGGTTGGTGCTTCGGAAGCCTATGAGCCGCGCTGCCGCCACCATCATGAGGTACCTAAAACTGCATCCTACCGCATACAAGAACCTGTGGTGAAATAAGATTGAAAACCGTCTGAGACTGATCTCAGGCGGTTTTTTTGGAATAAACTTACTAGAACGATCTTCCGAATGCTTGGGAAAGATAGTTATAGGGGGTGCAATACTTTGAAAAAAATCATGTGTTTTGGGATTTTAACGATCCTTATGCTATCAGGATGTATGAAAGGGAATGACACGGAAAATACCGCCTATAATTTGCGCGATGACAATACGAACCCAAATTATATGTCTAACAATGTAAATCAGGACGTGGGTCCAATGTCTGACCAAAACCCGAATTTCCTTAATTTACGCGGAACATCAATGAATGATGCCTCTAATAGAAACAATACCGGCAGAGATATAGACATCGCCAGAGATATTGTAAATGGGACGGATGGTTTTAGGTCGGAATCGATATGGATCAACAACGCTCAGGATCGTATGACAGTTACGGTGGATACCAGAGGTAAACTCAATGGCAATGATCGTGATAAAGCCATCGAACGCCTGCGCACAAAATTACAGCAGGCTTTACCGCGCTATTCTTTCCAAATAAGAGAACGGTAACATGCTCTGGCTTCAGGGCATGTTTTTTTGATTTTCGGACTTTTTTGTGGACCCAAAATTTTTTCTCCAAGAATTTGGTTTTGACGGGGGTTTTCACCTATACTATAATTAGAATGTTATGGACAAAAACTAGAGGTGAATAACTGTGTTTGATCGTCTTCAATCCGTTGAAGATCGCTATGAGAGGTTAAATGAACTTTTGAGCGATCCGACCATTATTAATGATTCAAAAAAACTACGTGAATATTCAAAAGAACAATCTGATATACAAGAGACCGTGCAAACGTATCGTGAATATAAAGAGGTCCGCGATCAGTTTCAGGATGCTAAGGCTATGCTTGATGAAAAGCTCGACAACGATATGCGCGAAATGGTCAAGGAAGAAGTCAATGAGCTTGAAAAGCAAATCGAGGAACTAGAGGAAAAAATGAAGTTCCTGATGATTCCGAAGGATCCAAACGATGACAAAAATGTTATCTTTGAAATCCGCGGTGCTGCAGGCGGCGAGGAAGCGGCTCTATTTGCAGGAACACTTTACCGTATGTACAGCCGTTTTGCGGAAGCACAAGGCTGGAAAACGGAACTAATTGACGCCAACGCAACAGGTCTTGGCGGTTACAAAGAAATCAGTTTTATGATCAATGGACAAGGTGCCTATTCCAAATTGAAATTTGAAAATGGTGCTCATCGTGTTCAGCGTGTACCGGAAACAGAATCTGGCGGACGGATTCATACTTCAACCGCTACCGTGGTTTGTTTACCAGAAGCGGAAGAACTAGAAGTGGAAATCCATGATAAAGATATCCGTTTTGATGCGTTTGCTTCAAGCGGCGCCGGCGGTCAGTCTGTTAATACGACGATGTCAGCGGTTCGTTTAACACATATTCCGACTGGAATCGTGGTATCGATTCAGGATGAAAAATCACAGCACAAAAATAAAGACAAAGCGATGAAGGTGTTACGTGCGCGTGTTTATGACAAGTTCCAGCAGGAAGCACAGGCTGAGTATGATCAGGTTCGTAAATCAGCGGTTGGTACCGGTGACCGTTCTGAGCGGATTCGTACTTACAACTTCCCGCAAAACCGTGTTACTGACCACCGTATCGGCTTAACCCTTCAGAAGCTGGATCAAATTATCGAAGGCAAGCTTGACGAAATCATTGATGCATTAACGCTAGAAGATCAAACAAGCAAGCTTGAAAGTGGTTCTGATGAGTAAGAAAGTCTATGAAGCTCTGCAATGGGCTTCTTCTTTTTTTAAAAAATCAATGCGGGACGAAAACGCTGGTGAGCTGTTGCTTCGCCATATCACGGGGATGTCGCGCTCGCAGTTGTTTGCGAATGTTCGTGATGACCTGCCGCAAGTTCAGTGGGAAGTATTTGAAAAAGTGGTCCATGAACATGTGAAGGGAACGCCGGTTCAATACATAATTGGTTCAGAAGAGTTTTATGGACGGAAGTTTATCGTCAATGAAGAGGTATTGATTCCGAGGCCAGAAACCGAGGAACTCGTTTACGAAACATTGAAGCGAATCGATAAACGAGAATTAAAGGTAGTCGATATCGGGACGGGCAGTGGAGCAATTGCGATTACCTTAAAGCTTGAGCAGCCATCGTTAAGCGTATATGCCTCTGATATTGCGGAGGAATCCTTGAAAGTAGCTCAAGAAAATGCCACCCTGCTTGGCGCTGAGGTTGAATTTGTCCAGGGGGATTTGCTGAAGCCGTTCCGCGGCCAGAGTTTTGATGTGGTAATTTCAAACCCACCGTATATTCCGGTAAGTGACATTGAAACCATGTCAGAGGTGGTAACGGAGCATGAGCCGCACCGGGCGTTGTTTGCGGGCGAGGATGGACTCGATTTCTACCGCCGCTTTATGGTGGAGCTGCCAGAAGTGATAGCACCGAAGGCAATGGTTGGCTTTGAAATTGGGGCCGGTCAGGGGGAGGCGGTAGCCGACCTTTTTAAAAAGGCGTTTGTGAATGTGAAAGTGGAAATACTTAATGATATTAATGGCAAGGACCGGATGGTGTTTGCGGAAATAATTCAGTAGCAGAGCGGTTCATATGAATTCGCTCTGCTTTTTGTGGTTACTTATTTTGACGTTCTTGGGCCTTTAGTGCGACTCTTTCGAGGCCATTATGGGCAAATTCTACATCTGTTTTCGGCATAGCAGGATTATTTTTCAATTTCTTATTCTTCTGTTTAGACATGTTTTTTTCACCTCCGCTATTTTAGTTTGCTTTTTTATGAAGAAAAAATTCCAAAACTAGTTTTTTTAATTTTACTAGTTTAAGATTCTTGGCATTTGTCCAAAATGAGGATAGTGAAGGGACGGTGCGAGAAATATGAACAGTAAAGTATTAGTATGGTCTTATTTAATCATTTTATCGTTGGGAACGATTTTAAACTTATATATACCAAAAACGGAAGCGGTGGCGAAGGATTCGGTTGTAATCCCAGCGGAAGCGATTCGACTCCGAATTCTTGCCAATAGCGATAGTGCACAGGATCAAGAGATTAAACGTATGGTCCGCGACGCGGTCAATGAGCAGATTACGTTGTGGGTTCAGGAGTTAACGTCATTGGAGAAGGCAAAAGAGGTGCTTAACTCGAAGCTGCCAGAAGTTCAGGCAATTGCTGAAAAGGTTGTAGCGGAGCAAGGATCAACTCAAAGTGTGAATGTGGAGTTTGGGAAAGTTCAGTTTCCGACTAAATTGTATGGTGAGTTTTTATATCCAGCAGGAGAGTATCAAGCCATTTTGATTACCTTGGGCGAAGGGAAAGGCGCAAACTGGTGGTGCGTGCTTTACCCGCCATTGTGTTTCCTAGATTTCTCGAATGGTGTTGCTGTACAAAGTGAAGGGTTTGAAAGCAAGGCATATGCAGCGGAGAATGAAGAACCTGTTGAGAGTGTGGCAGTAGAGGAAGAGCAAGAAGTTGAAGAAGTGAAGGTTACTAATTTTAGTAAGAAAAAGAATCTAGAAGAAGCTGCTGAAGATGAGGAAGTTGAAATCGAAGAGGAAGTTGAAATTGAAGAGGAAGTTGAGATTGAAGAGGAAGTTATAGAGGAAAAAGTAGAGGTAAAAGTAGAAAAGAAGAAGCATAGTGATGTGAAAAAGGAATCCAAAAAGGAAAAAACTGCTCCGGTTTATACAGCAGAAGACGAAGAACCGGTTAAGGTGAAATTCTTTGTGGTAGAAATGTTTGAAAATATTTTTAAATAAGGAAAATTTTATATCAACTAATACGAAGAAACCAGCCTTCTCGAAATGGGGCTGGTTATTTATTTTTTTGATAATTTTAATAGATTTCGTATGTATTTTGTTCTAGTTCTCTTAAATCTTCATAATAATAGAGTATCAAAATAATGAGGTGGTAGGGATGCAAGCACTTATACGTTGCGCGAATAAAGAGGATTTGGGCATTTTAAGAGAGTTCCTGATGAAGGCGAGCCTTGGGACGGATGGATTAACGGAGGAAACGGTAGAGTACTTTTTATTGCTAGAGGATGAGGATGGGGTGATCAAGGGTACACTTGGAATGGAGGCTTTCGCTGAGGGTGGATTGCTGCGTTCGCTGGTGGTTTCACCGGGACAAGCGGAAAAGGATATTGTGCTGTTGATAACTCAAATGATGCAGCTGGCGAAAGAAAAAGGAATGAGAAGTTTGTTTTTGGCAACAAATAAAGGCGTGGCCTTGCCATTTTTTGAATTGCTAGGTTTCGAGAAGGTGGACCGGGACCTATTACCTGCTGAACTTTATTCACTTGAACACATTCGACATGTATTTAATGTGGATAACTCGTTATTTTTGAAATTTTCACTCTAACTGTGGATTAATCCACAAAGTTATCCACTTTTTCAAGATAGTTATGCACAAATTGTGGATAAAGGGTTGTGTTTATGTTCACCATCTTTTATACTTTCAAAAGTAATATGAGACAAAGAGCCTAAATTCGGCAAATTTCGATATCATTTGCGCTTCCGGTAAAGGTGGATAAGTATGAACACAAAAGTATGGAAAGTGGATAAATATGTGGATAACCTCGAAAATAATCCACAGGTTGTGGATGCCGCTCATTTTTTAAAGAAAAATGAAGTGGTGGCATTACCCACAGAGACTGTTTATGGACTAGGTGGAAATGCCGAAAGTGATGTGGCGGTGGAAAAAATCTTTGCTGCTAAAGGCAGGCCGAGTGATAATCCACTGATTATCCACATTGCGGATAAAATGCAGCTCACAGCATTTGTTGCGGAGATTCCTAAAAAAGCTGAAATATTAATGGAAAGGTTCTGGCCAGGACCGTTGACGATTATTTTTAAAAAGAAAGACGGCGTTCTTTCGGATAAAGCAACCGCAGGCTTGGAGACTGTTGCCGTTAGGATGCCGGACCATCCTGTGGCATTGGCACTTTTGAAAAAGTGTCAGCTGCCGATTGCTGCCCCTAGTGCGAATAGCTCTGGCAAGCCAAGCCCGACAAATGCCCAGCATGTGTTGGACGATTTAAACGGGAAAATAGCAGGTGTGCTGGACGGCGGTTCGACGGGTGTGGGCGTAGAATCAACGGTTGTAGATTGCACCGAAGAAATTCCGGTTATTTTAAGACCAGGTGGAGTGACGAAAGAACAGCTGGAGGGTGTCGTTGGTGAGGTCCATCTTGATCGTGCATTGATTGATGAAGCCTCAAAACCGAAGGCACCTGGGATGAAGTATCAGCATTATGCTCCGAATGCCCCGCTCTATTTAGTCAATGGAAGTAAGTCTTTTCTGCAAGGTTTAATAGAAGGAAGGCAGAAGGACGGAATGCGAGTGGGTGTGCTCGCAACTGAGGAGAGTGTGGAGGATTATCAAGGTGATGTTACGATCGCTTGCGGGAAAAGGGACGAGCTTGAAAGTGTCGCTGCAGCACTCTATGAAACGTTACGAAGCTTTAACCAGGAAAAGGTGGACATTATTTTTAGTGAAATGTTTCCGAATACCGGTGTTGGCCATGCGATCATGAACCGTCTGCAAAAAGCGGCGGGAAATAAGATTATAAATGAGTAAACTCAGGTCTCCTAGAAAAGCAAAGGGTTTCGTTTTGAGGTGCTTTACTTAAAATATGTGCCGAAAAAATAAGCGGAAATTTTCCGGTTAGATGCAGAATGGAGCTCGTTTCGGGGTATTTAAGGGGAGATTTTCCGGTTATTCAAAGCAAACTTTATCTTTTTCACGTTTTTCAAGTCAATAGGCGGAATCTCTCCGTCTATTTAAGCTATTTTTAATAATAATTTCTAATTAAGCGGAATTTTTCCGTCTATTTATCAGCTCGGGCGCTTTACCTGATCTCCAACTGATGACCCTCTTGATCCAGACCTTGATAAATAAAGAAATAGACGTATGCCAATTCATACGTCTATTCTTGTGTCCTTTCATAAGAAACACCAGAAAACGGAACCCTTCACTAGAAAAGTAGGCTTTTTTTTAAAATACTTCTATGGAAAAGATGGTGTGTCTAATATGAAACTTCCTAATGGAGTGAGTGGTTTTTATGATTCAAAAGCAAATGAGCCTCCACTAATAGACGGAAAACAATTTAAACAAATGTGCTACCATTTTGCAGCTTGTAATGGTGGGAAGGTAATAAATTTTAATCTCTCTCATTCCTCAGCGAATTTCTATTATGCTCAAGTTGAGATTTTTGATTTGGAGTTCTATATCCTGCTCAACGAACATTATCCTTATTTAGCCTTCACTGCTGCGATTGAGTCCGGGGACATTCAATTCGTCGATATACCTGTTCTTTCCGAACAGTTTTCACTCTATTATCATGTTTTAGATACAATGGAGCTCGGTGTCCCTATAAAAGACAAACATAAAAGTGGACTAAATAGTGCTGAATTACAACAGATTTCTTACTGGAAGCCAGAAAAAATAGGACAGGTCATCTTTAATTTCTGGGATTAGCTAGGAACCGTGGGTGCTTGTGCATTTCGATTCTAAAACCTTTTGGACGTGCATATGTTTAATCAGGGTATGTCCGAGGGGGGAGAGATCTCGTGTATGGGATGGTTGGGGAAGTTGTGACGCTTTTATTAATGGCATTTGCACTAGGAATGGATGCCTTTTCTGTTGGTCTTGGAATGGGTATGTTTAAATTACGGCTCCGGCAAATTATTAAAATTGGAATTACGATTGGTTTATTCCATGTGTGGATGCCGCTCGTGGGTATGCTCGCCGGGAGATTTTTATCCGATAAATTTGGAGCCTTTGCATCATTGGTGGGAGGGATGCTCCTCATTTTGCTCGGGGTGCAAATGATTTGGTCAAGCCTTAGGAAAAGCGAGGAATCGGTGATGACACCGGTGGGATTTGGATTATTAATCTTTGCAACCAGTGTGAGCCTCGATAGTTTTTCGCTCGGACTTACGTTGGGGATCTATGGGGCAAAAACAATTTTGGTGATTATCTGCTTTGGGGTTGTGGCAACACTGTTAACATGGGCTGGATTGCTGCTTGGAAGAAAAGCTCAAGGCTGGATTGGGTCCTATAGCGAAGCCCTAGGGGGCAGTATCTTACTTGCATTTGGAATCAAATTACTTTATCCCTTTTTATAAAACCTTTCCAAAAATGTGAAAGGTTTTTTCGTTAGTGTTGGAGAAATGATAGAATGTACATAGAAAACGGAAGCGCCTTGTCCAGGGGCGACAGGCATAAGGCGAGCCGGCGA
>NZ_NPDD01000044.1 GCF_002272245.1 Bacillus sp. 7884-1
TGGAGCTAGACATTTCTCAAGGTTAAAACCTATATACTTTATTGTCTTTTTTGAAAGGAGGCTCGGCAGCATGCAGCGCATTTTGTTTGTTTGTACAGGGAATACGTGCAGAAGCCCGATGGCAGAAGCGATTTTAAAAAGTAAAAAGATTGACGGTCTTGAAGTGAAGTCCGCGGGAATATATGCAGCAACGGGGAGTGAGGCATCTGCTCACGCCAAACAGGTGCTTGATTCTCATCATATTGAACATAACCATTCTTCCACTATGCTAAATATGGAATCTGTACAATGGGCAGATTTAATTTTAACGATGACGGGTTCGCATAAAAATGCCATTCTTCAACAATACCCTGATGCAGCCAGAAAAGTTTTCACTTTAAAGGAGTTTACGGGTGAGGACTATGATGTGGATGTAGTCGATCCGTTTGGCGGCAATTTGGCCATCTATCAGGAAACCTATCAAGAATTAGAAAAATTGATTACAAAGGCGATTGAAAAAATGTAAAGCTCTCAGTGGTGAGGGCTTTATATTTTTTTATCGGTATGTCAATATTAAGGAAGGATTAGTATAGGAGGTTATTAGATGAAAGTGGCATTAGCGTCTGATCATGGCGGGGTTAATATTCGTAAGGAAATCGCCAATTTAATGGATGAGCTCGGGATTGAATACCAGGATTTCGGCTGTGAGTGTGAGGGTTCTGTCGACTATCCAGATTATGCACTGCCGGTTGCTGAGAAGGTAGCGAGCGGTGAGTTTGATAGAGGGATCTTGATTTGCGGAACAGGAATTGGCATGAGTATTGCCGCGAACAAGGTAAAGGGTATCCGCTGTGCGCTTGTGCACGATACGTTTAGTGCAAAGGCAACACGTGCGCATAATGACACCAATATTCTCACGATGGGTGAGCGTGTAATCGGACCTGGACTTGCACGTGATATTGCACAAATTTGGCTGACAGAAGAGTTTGAAGGCGGCCGCCATGCCACTCGAGTTGGCAAAATCAGCGAATACGAGCAGAAGTAGGTTGAGGACAATGATTCAAGTATGGGAAAAAGAGCTTGAAACCATTTTAACTGAATTTCAAACGCAGGCTTCTTTGGTGCCGGGTCAGCTGGTGGTTGTGGGCTGCAGTACGAGTGAAGTAATCGGAGAAAAAATTGGAACATCGGGAACGATCGATGTAGCTGAGATGATTTTTCGTCAATTGGGCAGATTTGCGCAAGGTTCCGGTGTTGCGTTGGCGTTTCAGTGCTGTGAACACTTAAACAGGGCACTTGTGATTGAAAGAGTTGAGGCTGATAAACGCGGACTTGACGAGGTATCTGTGGTGCCAGTGCGGACTGCAGGTGGAGCAATGGCTACATATGCGTTTGGAAAAATGGAGGATGCCTGTGTCGTTGAATTTTTGAAGGCGGATGCAGGAATTGATATTGGTCATACTTTTATCGGCATGCACTTGAAGCATGTTGCGGTACCTATCAGAGTTACGCAGAAAAACGTTGGACATGCACATGTTACTTTGGCGAGAACCCGGCCAAAACTTATTGGCGGGGCTAGAGCGGTATATGAAAAGACAGTGGGGAATTCCAGCTGTAGGTAATTGTAAAACACGTATGATTTTTGGTATAATTTCAATAACGTTCGTATATAGTGTATTTTCTTTATCCTTTTACTAGGGTAAAATAAAAGAAATGGAGATTTTACGAATCTTCATTTCTCTTTTAGAGAGAAACGTGCTATTATATAGAGGGAATTTTCAAAAAGTTGATTCAGGTTTATACATACAGGGGGGATTACCATGAAGCATTTGTCTAATCAGGACAAGCAGGTATTTGAAGCGATTCAACAAGAATTAGGACGCCAGCGCGGAAAAATCGAATTAATTGCCTCAGAAAACTTTGTTAGTGAAGCGGTGATGGAAGCACAGGGATCTGTGTTAACCAACAAATATGCAGAAGGCTACCCAGGTCGCCGTTATTATGGCGGCTGCGAATACGTGGACATAGTCGAAGACCTTGCCCGCGAGCGCGCGAAGGAGATTTTTGGAGCGGAGTACGTAAACGTACAGCCACACTCTGGTGCACAGGCGAATATGGCTGTTTACTTTACGGTCCTTGACCAAGGCGACACCGTTCTTGGTATGAACCTTTCACACGGTGGTCATTTAACACACGGCAGCCCGGTTAATTTCAGTGGTGTTCAATATAAGTTCGTTGAGTACGGTGTGGATGAAACAACACATCTCATTAATTATGATGATGTCCTAGCAAAAGCACGCGAACATAAGCCAAAGATGATTGTTGCTGGTGCAAGTGCGTATCCTCGTGCGATAGATTTCGCTAAATTCCGTGAAATTGCGGATGAAGTGGGCGCTTATTTAATGGTTGATATGGCTCATATTGCTGGACTTGTGGCAGCTGGCCTTCACCAAAATCCAGTACCATACGCTGATTTTGTTACAACGACTACTCATAAAACTCTACGTGGACCACGTGGCGGGATGATTCTCTGCAAAGAGGAATTTGGCAAGAAAATCGACAAGTCGATCTTCCCTGGTATCCAAGGTGGACCGTTAATGCATGTTATTTCTGCGAAAGCTGTTGCTTTTGGTGAGGTGCTGCAGGAGAGCTTTAAGGAGTATGCAGGTCAGATCATTGCTAACGCAAAGCGTTTAGCGGAAGGCTTACAAAACGAAGGTATCAAGCTGGTTTCTGGTGGTACGGACAATCACTTGCTGCTTTTAGACATGCAGACACTCGGTTTAACAGGTAAAGTTGCTGAAAAGGTCCTTGATGAAGTAGGGATTACCGTTAACAAAAATACGATTCCGTTTGATCCTCAAAGTCCATTTGTAACGAGCGGTATCCGTATTGGTACAGCAGCGGTTACTAGCCGTGGCTTTGGATTAGAAGACATGGATGAAATTGCGTCAATCATTGCGTTTACCTTGAAAAATCATGAAGACGAAGCGAAGCTTAAAGAAGCTGCGGATCGTGTTAGTGCTTTAACAAGTAAATTTACGCTTTATCCTGAATATTAAACAACTTTTGAAATCGACTCTGTGAAGGGGTCGATTTCTTTTTTGATATTATTTGCTCTCTATATAGTTTTTCTGTAAAATGAGACGGAGTTAAATTTAATAAAAGGGGCGATCATTGTGGCAAAGGTATACGTCTTCGACCATCCACTTATTCAGCATAAACTTACATACATTCGTGATAAAAACACAGGAACGAAGGAGTTCCGTGAATTGGTAGACGAAGTGGCAACACTTATGGCATTTGAAATCACAAGAGATATGTCGCTTGAAGATATCGAAATTGAAACGCCAGTCTGCCCGACAAAATCAAAAGTTCTCTCCGGAAAAAAAATCGGTATCGTTCCGATATTGCGTGCTGGAATCGGCATGGTTGATGGGGTCTTAAAGTTAATCCCAGCTGCAAAGGTTGGTCATATTGGCTTATACCGCGACCCAGAAACATTAATGCCTGTGGAATACTACATCAAGTTACCAAGTGACGTGGAAGAACGTGAATTCATCGTCGTTGACCCAATGCTCGCAACCGGCGGTTCAGCCAATGTGGCGATTGATAGCTTGAAAAAGCGCGGCGCGAAACATATCAAGTTTATGTGTCTGATTGCAGCACCAGAAGGCGTTGAAGCGGTTAAGGCTGCACACCCGGACGTTGATATTTATATCGCTGCTTTAGATGAGAAGTTGAATGATCATGGATACATCGTACCTGGGCTAGGGGATGCTGGGGATCGGTTGTTCGGAACGAAATAAGGTTTTTAGAGCTGAGCAGAACAATTTTCTGCTCGGTTTTTTGGTTTGTTTGTTTACCTAAATAGGTATTTTATTTACAGATATTGGCTAATAGTCCAAAACCCTTTGAAAAAGGTCCATAACTGAAAGAAAATAGTCCAAAACCCATTAAAAAAAGTCCAAAACACCCCAAAAAAGGTCCATAACTTTTCCCGAACCTATTTTCCCAAAAATACCCCCAATAAGTTCACCGTATCTCCTTAATTTTTAAGCAGGATTACCCATTATAAGTAGAGAATTACCCTCTTAATTCAAAAAAAGAGGGGATTTCGTTGATCATGTTAGAATTAAAACTCCCAGTTCAGGCTGAACAATGCATAGCTTTATTAAGAAGGATGCCAAAAGGGCACCCAATAAGGTCGACTGTAGAAAAGGATCTACGATCATGGCTGAAAGGGTATTATGGAGAACTGAATGTAGCGTACCATCTATCGTTTTTACCAGAAAACGAATATTACATTTTTCATGGATTGCGTTTAATGGATAAATTAGCCTTCCAGATGGACGTGCTGCTGATATCTTCCAAATTTGTATTAATCATCGAAGTAAAAAATATTTCCGGTAAGTTAAAGTTTGAAAAGGGCTCGGACCTTATGATTAGGGAATTAAATAACCTAGAAGAAGGGATGGATAACCCTATACAGCAGGTGAAAAGGCACCACCTTCAATTTAATAATTGGTTGAAGTTTCACCAATTTAAGGGGATACCGATGGAGCACCTAGTAGTAATTAGTAAAACGTCTACTATTATAGAAACAACCCCTGATAACCAACAAATTTTTCAAAAAATTATCTATGCTGAATCGCTGCTTGATAAGATAAGAAATTTGGAAGAAAAGTATCAAAAGCCCCGCATTACAAAAAATACTCTGACTCACTTATCCGAGACCCTCTTAAAAGCTCATCATATCTGCATTCCAGACATTCTTCAAAAATACAATTTATCCCAAACTGATTTGATACCGGGTGTACAGTGTACGAATAGTAAATGCAAATGTTACCCAATGGAGTATATTTCAGCATCATGGCGGTGTGACACATGCAAAGAAACCTCCAAAACCGCACACATACCAGCTGTAAGTGATTATTTCCTTCTCTACGGTCCAACCATTACTAGGAAGCAGTTTGCTGAATTTCTAAAGATTGATTCCCCAATAAAAGCTAGATACTTGCTGCTTGCTCTAAATCTCTCCTCCACCGGCCAAAAACGCGGCACCAAATACTATCTTTCGAAAAACTGCATATTTTCCCCTCACGATGAAAACTCTATGAAAAAAGGGGGATTTTTTATATGAAAAAATGGACACTTTTATTCGTACTCGTTTTTTCCCTCCAAACCGCTACATCTGCCCGTTCACTTGAGACACCACCGATACCGAAAGAACGGGTTGCCATTGTGGTTCTTGAAGAACCGCAATCCCCACAGGACATCGAACAACTTATAAAACCCTATAAAGACATTCACCTGCGCCATGTTTTCCAGGAGGCAATTTATGGTTTTTCCGTAGAAGGGAATCCGGAATCAATAGAGAAATTGGCGGAGGCCAGCAAACAAATTATAAGTGTTTCCCCGGTGAATCAGTACAAGGTGCAGGCGGAGGAAAGCGTCAAGATTATTGGCGGTGAAGAGATTCGCGGCCTTTTTGATAAAAAAAACCGCCGGTTGACTGGGAAAGGAATCACAGTCGGGGTCATCGATACGGGTGTAGATTACACACATCCTGACCTGAGAAGGAATTTTGCGGGCGGACGAGATCTCGTTGATAATGATGCTGATCCAATGGAAACAAAAACGCTGGGAAGGGCGACGGTTCATGGCACCCATGTGGCTGGAATTATTGCCGCAAATGGAAAGCTAAAGGGAGTCGCACCGGAGGCGAAAATTGTCGCTTACCGTGCCCTAGGTCCAGGTGGCGGGGGGACGACTGAGAATGTGCTTGCCGCAATTGAGCAGGCAATAAAAGACAAAGTCGATATCATGAATCTTTCGCTTGGCAATGATATTAACGGTCCGGACCTGCCCATCTCCCTTGCTCTGAATAGAGCGGTGGATAAAGGGATTGTTGCCATCGCAGCATCGGGTAATTCGGGTCCGAATATCTGGACTGTTGGTTCACCGGGAACAGCTTCAAAGGCGATATCGGTTGGAGCTTCGACGCCTACCTTAGAAGTCCCTCACATTCTAATAGAAGGAATCCGAGATAAAATCAAGATTCAGCCACTGGCGGGCTCGAGTAATTGGGCAATTGACCGCTCCCTTCCGATTGTAGATGGCGGGCTCGGTACGAAGGCAGAATTAAAGGACGTAATGGGAAGTATAGTTCTTATTAAAAGAGGGAAATTAACCTTTACAGAAAAAGCAAAGAACGCCCGGGAGGCTGGGGCGAAGGCGGTTATTATTTACAATAACTTGAGCGGCGGGTTTATGGGGAATCTGGAAACTCAGGTCGATATACCGGTCGGTTCCATCACAAAGAAAGAGGGGGAGGTTTTAAAAAACAAAACCAATACCTTAGCGAGAATCGATGTGACAGAGGAAAAGGATCTGCTCGCCGACTTTAGCTCGAGGGGGCCGGTTACGGACACTTGGGAGGTCAAGCCGGATATTGTTGCACCAGGGGTAGCGATTAACTCGACGATTCCCGGGGGTTATCTTTCTCTCCAGGGAACGAGTATGGCAGCACCACATGTGGCGGGGGCGTGCGCGCTCATTAAACAGGCACATCCAGAGTGGACCCCAGATCAAATTAAGGCTGCCCTGATGAATACTGCCAAACCGTTAGTGAAAAACGGTAAACCTTACCGCACTTACGAGCAGGGGGCAGGAAGAATTCAGGTTAATGAAGCGGTAAAAGCCACCTCACTTGTCAGTCCAAGTTCACTCCGATTTGGGAAATTTGAGAGTGAAGGGGATACGCACAAAGCATTTTTGCATGTTGAAAATCAGAGTGAGAACCCGGTGCGCTATACCTTCGACATACCCAAGCGTGCAGATGGTCTAGAATGGCACTTCCCACTGGCTTTTACACTGCAACCAGGAGAAACCCGAGACGCTAAGCTTGAACTAAAAGTGAATCCTATAGAGTTAAAGGGGAAGATCCATGATGGTTATTTAACCATTCAAGCTGGAGCTAATTCCATTCAAATTCCCTATATTTATGTACTTGAGGAACCGAATTACCCGAGGGTAATGGGATTTGATTTTAAGGATGGCGACCAGCAGGGAACGTATCGTTATGAGGTCTACCTGCCGGGTGGGGCAGAGGAATTTGGAATCGCGCTTTTCAATCCGGATGATTTCCGCTTCGTTGGCTTTTTAGACAGCAATCAGAATGTAAAGAAAGGATTGGTCAGCAAGGTGATTACGGCGGAGAACCTCCCGCCTGAAGGAACCTATCTTGCCAAGGTGTTTGCCAAAAAGGCAGGGAGAGAAGATTTTATTGAAACCATGCTCGTCATTGGATCTGCAGTAAGATAAATTAGACTGGGGTGGTGTGATCCGCCACTCCTGGTCAATTTGTTCACAAAATGGTCACATTTTCAACATGAAACTACCGGCGAATTACACTACAATTATAGTGTTAACTAAAACTTCCAAATGGAAGAAATTACTCAGAATAGAATGTACGTAATTTCACGTAAATCCATTGACTTTGCAGAATCGCTATTGTATGCTAACAAAGGATGTAAAATGAGAGGGTTTTCACATAAATCGACAGAATCCTCAGAAATTCTACATATCTTCTTTTTGTACATAACCTCGTTTTTTGATTGTATTCTCTAAAGGTGAGGATGCGATAGTATGCGTAATGAAAACCGCAATCCGTTCAAAGCATATGCCCTAATGTCCGCTATTCTTGCAGCTCTTGTGGGATCCATTCTTATCGGTATTTTTGCAGGCAGATGGCTGGATAAGCAGTGGGGTACAGAACCAATTTTCTTAATAGTTGGATTGTTTATTGGTTTAGCGGCCGGTATTTACTCGATGCTTGTTACAATTCGCAAGTTCAATTCAGGAGATTAAACCAACCATGCCAGAATTTCAAACAATGTTTGTCCGACAGCGAAAGTGGATGTTTTTCATATTGTCTTTTTATGTGCTTGGTTGGGGGTTCACTGCGCATCAATCAATCTTTCTTGGATTGATTCTTGGGACAAGTTTGAGCCTCTTTAATTTGTGGTTGATGGCTCGAAAAATCGACAAATTTGGTCAAGCAGCAACTGAAGGAAGACAAATTCGTTCGCTTGGATCTTTTTCACGAATGGCAACCGCAGCTCTAGCGATTGTCATCACTTTGAGGTATCCTGAGCAATTTCACCTCATTAGTGTGGTTATAGGATTAATGACATCCTACATTGTCATTATGATAGATTTTTTTATCCACAATTTCTATTCAGATAAATAGCGGGGGAAGCGAGGTGAATACTGTTGCATCACGAAGCTCCAATAGTTACGTTTCTTGGGCTCCAATTTAATCTGGCAAACATTTTGATGATTACAATAGCAAGTGCAATTGTCTTTTTGTTAGCCGTCCTATCTACTCGAAAGCTGGCCATGAAACCGACCGGAATGCAAAACTTTATGGAATGGGTCATGGATTTTGTTAAAAACATTATAAACAGTACGATGGATTGGAAAGATGGCGGACGATTTCATATTCTCGGAATCACCATCATCATGTATATCTTTGTTTCGAATATGCTGGGGCTGCCATTCTCAATTACGGTAGACGGAGTTCTTTGGTGGAAATCACCAACAGCAGATCCGGCTGTAACGTTGACGCTAGCCACATTGATAGTGGGATTATCTCACTTCTACGGTGTCAAGATGAAAGGTGCCGGAGCATATGGAAAGGAATTCTTTAAACCATTCTGGTTTATGTTCCCGATTAAAATTATTGAAGAGTTTGCAAATACTCTGACTCTCGGTCTCCGACTTTACGGAAACATTTATGCGGGGGAAATTTTATTAAGCTTACTCGCAGCTGGTTTAGCAACCGGTGTGGGCGGAACAATCGCCGCAGCACTGCCAATGCTTGTATGGCAAGGCTTCTCACTCTTTGTCGGCGCCATCCAATCATTTATTTTCTGTATGTTAACAATGGTGTACTTAGCTCATAAAGTGAGCAGCGACCATTAAGATAAACCTGTTCATTTCAAGAAAAGCGGAAGCGCCTTGTCCAGGGGCGACAGGCATAAGACGAGCTGGCAAGAAGGTTGCTCTTTAACCTTATTGACAGATTGGCTTATGACCCCGAGCCACTAGGCGCTGGAGCTGGACAAATATGAACAAAAAATAAGAATTCATTTTTTTATACATTAAAGGAGGAAATTTTCAAATGGGTCTTTTAGCAGCAGCAATCGCAATTGGTTTAGCAGCACTAGGTGCTGGTATCGGTAACGGTCTTATCGTATCAAAAACAGTAGAAGGTATCGCTCGTCAACCAGAAGCTCGTGGTATGCTTCAAACTACAATGTTCATCGGGGTTGCGTTAGTTGAGGCGATTCCAATTATCGCGGTTGTTATCGCGTTCATGGTTCAAGGTCAATAATCGAACGCTTCAAAAGTGTTCATATAAATGGCGAAGATCATTCGTGAGAACCTTCGCCATTCGTTTATGTTCATTAATGTTCATTAACGATTGATTTCGACAATTATTTCGACTGATATATAGGTTGTTTTAAGGAAAGACCTTGAAAGGAGTGAACCGCGGGTGTTAACAAATAGTTTTGTATTAGGAGCTGCAGCAGCCCATACTGGTGTGAACTGGGGAGATATTATTTTCCAGCTTGTTATGTTCATCATCTTAATGGTATTGCTTAAAATATTCGCTTGGGGCCCATTAATGGGCATCATGAAACAGCGTGAAGAGCATGTTGCTGGTGAAATTTCAGCGGCTGAACAAAGTCGTGTCGAAGCAAAGAAACTATTAGAAGAGCAACGTTCTCTTTTAAAAGAAGCTCGTTCAGAAGCGCAAGTTTTAATTGAAAGTGCGAAAAAGCAGGGCGATATTCAGCGTGATGAAATCATTGCTGTTGCACGCACAGAAGCTGATCGTATTAAAGAATCTGCTAAGCTTGAAATCGAGCAGCAGAAAGAAAAAGCGGTTGCCGCTATTCGTGAACAAGTTGCTTCCTTGTCTGTATTAATTGCTTCAAAAGTTATTGAAAAAGAATTGAATGCAGCAGACCAAGATAAACTGATTAACGAATATATTCAAGAGGCAGGAGATAAGCGATGAGCAACTCCATGGTAGCTAAACGCTACGCGTTGGCTCTTTTTCAAATCGCAAAAGAACAGCAGCTTCTTGGAGTAGTAGAAGAAGAACTTCGTGTAGTAAAGGAAGTTTTTGCTTACAACACCGATTTAAAAGCCGTCTTAAAGTCTTCTAAGCTTCCTATTAATAAGAAAAAAGAGATTTTAACAGCTGCTTTTACATCTGTTAATCCATATGTACTGAATACACTAATGATTTTGATTGATCGCCATCGCGAAGACGAAATCATTGAAGTAGCAAACCAATTCTTTGAACTAGCAAATGAAGAAAAGGGAATTGCCGATGCTGAAGTTTATAGCACACGGGAGCTTTCAGAAGCAGAACGTGAAGCAATCTCTGCAACATTTGGAGCAAAGGTTGGCAAGAAATCACTTAGAATTGAAAATATCGTGGATTCCGAATTGCTCGGCGGCGTTAAGCTCCGAATCGGAAACCGTATATACGACGGTTCTTTGCGCGGGAAGCTAGACCGTTTAGAACGTAAATTGTTAAGCTAAGATTCGAAAGAATAGGGGTGAAACTCATGAGCATCAAAGCTGAAGAAATTAGTGCCCTGATAAAAAAGCAAATTGAAAACTATCAGGCTGAAATTCAAGTGAGTGATGTTGGTACTGTTATCTCCGTAGGTGATGGTATCGCACGTGTTCATGGCCTCGACAATGTCATGGCTGGAGAACTTGTTGAATTTTCAAACGGCGTTATGGGTATGGCTCAAAACCTTGAAGCCAATAACGTTGGTATTATCATTCTTGGACCTTTCACTGAAATTAAAGAAGGTGACGAGGTTCGACGTACAGGACGCATCATGGAGGTTCCAGTAGGTGAGGAACTAATTGGTCGTGTTGTTAACTCTTTAGGACAACCAGTTGATGGTATGGGTCCAATCAATACTACAAAAACTCGCCCTGTTGAAGCAGTTGCTTCAGGCGTTATGGCTCGTAAATCCGTTCATGAGCCATTACAAACAGGTATTAAAGCGATTGACGCGCTTGTGCCAATCGGCCGTGGTCAACGTGAGTTAATTATCGGAGACCGTCAAACAGGTAAAACATCTGTTGCAATTGATACAATCATAAACCAAAAAGGTCAAAACATGATCTGTATCTACGTTGCTATAGGTCAAAAGGAATCAACAGTACGTGGTGCAGTTGAATCCCTTCGTAAATTTGGAGCATTAGATTACACAATCGTTGTTACTGCATCTGCGTCTCAACCAGCTCCATTGCTATTCTTAGCTCCTTATGCGGGCGTTTCAATGGCAGAAGAATTCATGTACAACGGCAAGCACGTTTTAATCGTATATGATGATTTATCAAAACAAGCGGCTGCATATCGTGAACTTTCCCTATTACTTCGTCGTCCTCCAGGTCGTGAAGCATATCCAGGGGATGTATTCTACTTGCACTCCCGTTTACTTGAGCGTGCAGCTAAATTGAACGACACACTTGGTGCTGGTTCAATCACTGCGTTGCCATTTATCGAAACACAAGCAGGGGACGTTTCTGCTTATATTCCAACTAACGTTATCTCCATCACAGATGGACAAATTTTCTTACAATCAGATCTATTCTTCTCCGGTGTACGTCCAGCGATCAACGCAGGTCTTTCCGTTTCTCGTGTAGGAGGATCCGCGCAAATCAAGGCGATGAAGAAGGTAGCAGGTACACTGCGTCTTGACCTTGCTTCATACCGTGAATTAGAAGCATTTGCACAGTTCGGCTCTGACCTTGATAAAGCAACGCAAGCGAAGCTTAACCGTGGTGCACGTACCGTTGAAGTTCTAAAACAAGATCTTCACAAGCCGCTTTCCGTTGAAAAGCAAGTAGCCATTCTTTATGCATTAACACGCGGATTCTTGGATGATATTCCATTAGAAGATATCCGTCGTTTCGAATCAGAATACCTTAATTGGTTAGACCACAATCGCAAAGACTTGTTAGACCATATTAAAAATACGAAGGATCTTCCTTCTGATGACGATATGGCTGCTGCACTAAACGCCTTCAAAAAGACGTTCGCAGTTTCCGAATAAGTAGGGTCTGACAATTGAAAATGGGTGTTTAAACAGTGGAAACAGGCACCCAAAACCGTGCCTGTCACCACTGTTTAACCCCCAAACACATTCTTTGAATGAGGGTGGTGAGAACCTATGGCATCATTACGCGATATAAAAAATAGTATTAATTCTACAAAAAAGATGAGTCAGATTACCAAAGCAATGGAGATGACTTCCGCAGCTAAATGGAACCGTGGAGTTATGAATGCAAAAGCATTTGTCCCTTACATGGAAAAAATCCAGGAAGTTACAGTGGCAGTCGCAATGGGCAGTAAAGGGATTAATCATCCTATGCTTCAATCTCGACCTGTTAAGAAAACGGGTTATATTGTTATGACTTCTGACCGTGGTCTGGCTGGTGCTTTTAACAGTAACGTGATTCGACGTGTGTACCAAACAATCGAAAAACGTCACAAGTCGAAAGATGAATACTCGATCATTGCAATCGGTCGTGTAGCGCGTGACTTTTTTGTTAAGCGCGGCATTAATGTCGATCTTGAAATTGTTGGAGTATCGGATCAGCCGAACTTCGAAAGCGTTAAAGATATTACCAGTAGTACGGTAGGTATGTTCTCCGATGGAACCTTCGATGAACTTTACTTATTCTATACTCATTATAAAAGCGCAATTACGCAAGAGGTAATGGAGAAGAAGCTGCTTCCGTTAACGGATATTTCAACTACTTCAAAGCTTACTTCTTATGAATTTGAGCCATCTGCAGAAGAAATTTTGGACGTTCTCTTGCCTCAGTATGCTGAGAGCTTAATTTATGGCGCTCTTTTAGACAGCAAAGCAAGTGAGCATGCGGCCCGGATGACTGCGATGAGAAATGCTACTGATAATGCAAAAGAAATGATCAAAAATTATTCACTTATCTACAATCGTGCTCGTCAAGCAGCGATTACGCAAGAAATTGCGGAAATCGTCGGTGGAGCGGCTGCATTAGAGTAGAATCTACATTTTAAAATGAACCCCATTCAGGGTCCTTAATAAGTTCTGCTGGGCGGGAATGAGTTCATCGTTCCCGATTACATATCAGGACTATAACGTGTTAAGTGTGATTCACAGGTTCCTTTTTAAAAAAGGGGTTTGTGAAAAAGTAAGATAGGAGGGAAAATAATGAATAAAGGACGCGTTCTTCAGATTTTGGGTCCGGTTATTGACGTTAAGTTTGAAAACGGTCAGCTTCCTGAGATTTATAACGCTTTGCGTATTGAATTCAAAGCGCAGAATCAATCAGAAGTTGATATTAACTTAACTCTTGAAGTAGCCCTTCATTTAGGTGATGATACGGTTCGTACGATTGCAATGGCTTCCACTGATGGTGTAATGCGTGGAATGGATGTTGTTGATACAGGAGCAGCTATTTCTGTACCTGTTGGGAACGTAACTCTTGGCCGTGTATTTAACGTATTAGGTGAAGTAATTGACCTTAACGAGGAAATTCCAGCGAGTGAGCGCCGTGATTCGATTCACCGTGAAGCTCCAACGTTTGAAAATCTTTCTACTGAAGTAGAAATTCTTGAAACGGGTATTAAAGTAGTAGACTTACTTGCTCCTTATATTAAGGGTGGTAAGATCGGTCTATTCGGTGGTGCCGGTGTAGGTAAAACTGTACTTATCCAGGAATTAATCAATAACATCGCGCAAGAGCACAGCGGTATTTCTGTATTCGCTGGTGTTGGTGAGCGTACACGTGAAGGTAATGACCTTTATCATGAAATGACGGATTCAGGCGTTATCAAGCAAACGGCGATGGTATTCGGACAAATGAACGAGCCGCCAGGAGCACGTATGCGTGTTGCCTTGACTGGTTTGACAATGGCTGAATATTTCCGTGATGAGCAAGGACAGGACGTTCTTTTCTTCATGGATAACATTTTCCGTTTCACGCAAGCAGGTTCGGAAGTGTCGGCGCTATTAGGCCGTATGCCTTCTGCCGTAGGTTACCAGCCAACGCTTGCTACTGAAATGGGTCGTTTACAGGAACGTATTACTTCAACAAATAAAGGTTCTGTAACATCAATCCAAGCGATTTACGTACCAGCCGATGACTATACGGATCCGGCTCCGGCTACAACATTCGCTCACTTAGATGCGACTACAAACCTTGAGCGTAAGCTATCTGAAATGGGTATCTACCCTGCGGTGGATCCACTTGCTTCGACTTCTCGTGCATTGTCACCTGAAATCGTTGGCGAAGAGCATTACAATGTAGCGCGCCAAGTTCAATCAACTTTACAACGTTACCGTGAATTACAAGATATCATTGCGATCCTTGGTATGGATGAGCTTTCTGATGATGATAAGTTAGTGGTACTTCGTGCACGTCGTGTACAAAACTTCTTATCACAGAACTTCCACGTTGCTGAACAGTTTACTGGCCAGCCAGGATCTTATGTACCTGTAAAGGAAACGGTTCGTGGTTTCAAAGAAGTCCTTGAAGGTAAGTATGACCACCTTCCAGAAGACGCATTCCGCTTAGTTGGACGTATTGAAGACGTAGTGGAAAATGCAAAACGCATGGGTGTAGAGGCCTAAGGCCTGTCAGGAGGGTAAAAAATGAAGACGATTGAAGTCAGTGTTGTTACTCCGAATGGCCCGGTGTATGAGTCAGATGTGGAAATGGTTATTACGAAGGCTCAAAGTGGTGAATTAGGTATTTTACCTGGACATATTCCAATGGTTGCTCCTTTAGCAATTGGGGTAGTCCGCATGAAGAAGAATGGCAAGGAGCAGGATCTTATTGCGGTGAGCGGTGGCTTCCTAGAAGTCCGTCCTGATAAAGTAACAATCCTAGCCCAAGCCGCTGAAAAAGCAGAGGATATCGACGTTGAACGTGCACTAAGAGCGAAAGAACGTGCCGAGCAGCGTATGAAAGAGCAGAAAGTGGAAGACATCGACTTCCGTCGTGCTGAATTAGCCCTGCAGCGTGCCATTAACCGTCTGACGGTTACAGGAAAACAATAATAGTTATGAATCAAACCCCTGCTGGTCGACGGACTAGTAGGGGTTTTTTGGTGTTTGGGTTGGTTGGGCGAGTTTGAGTGTTTGGGACGTAAACGGGTGGATTTGTCACGAGTATTTTTTATATCGGCACTTAGGTTGGGGTTTTCTGAAATATGGTCATATTGTTTGGATATGGTTTATGGATAAATCGAGGAAGTTTGCCCAAACCGTGGTGAATTCCAAGATAAATACTTAGGGGCCAATCTTTCGACTGGCTTTTTTAGTGTTTATACGTGGTGGGATTAATTAGGCAGGTAAACAAATGGTTTATGCAGGTGAAGGAAAGAAAAATGCAGGTAGGGGTGTGAATTAGGCAGGTGGAGGAGGGAGAATGGCAGGTAAGAGGTAGGGAGGAGGAAATTTTGGGGGGGATTTGAAATGGGGAAGGGGGTTTTGATTGTTTTTTATGGAGAAAATGACGATGGCCAGTCTTCCGACTGGCTTTTTAAGTGTTTGTAGGGTGGTGGGATTATTTAGGCAGGTAAACAAATGGTTTATGCAGGTGAAGGAGGGAAATATCAGGTAAGTGGGGTGGGGAGGAACTTAGTCCGTCTTCTGACTGGCATTTATAGGAATTTAGTAGGGTGTTGATGATATTTATTACTTTTTAATAGAAATTACTGAATGATTTGGTTTATTGTGAATATGATGGTGGTGATGGGTTGTACATGTATGCTGGGATTTAGTATGTTTTGTTTTTCTTTTTGTATAGATGCGTACTTTTTGGTGAAGTTTTTATGACAATTCTCACTGACAATAGTGAATTTTTGTTGTTAAATGTCGATATAGGGAACAACTTGTGGCTCTTGCGAGCCAACTACTAGGCACGTCATCTTTCGCTACGCTGCAGATCACGTGCATGAAGTGCAAGGTTTTACAATTCGCTCTTGCGTCATCTCTGAAGTGACTTCAGGGAGCCTTTTCTGCGAGATCACGCAAACGCTCAGGGGGGTGGGGCCCTTGTGTCGCAAAACCAGGCTGCGAACAAAATTGGAAATTCTATCGCCATGTGCTAACGTACCGCTGCGCTTCAGCTATCGCTGAAGCTTTGCAAAACTGCCCAATCCAAGGCGATTTTGCGAGCGAGCTCACAATCGCTTGGATTGGGCAGTTTTGCGGCGATAGAATTTCCAATTTTAATGGGGTGGTGTTGTCGACACAGGTTTGTAACAATGCTATAATGTTATCGGTTACAAGTTTCATTTGTATGAAAATTTTCAACATTGGAGGGATGGACTTGGAACTTTTGAATTTATATCAGAATAATTATCTGATAGTTTTTGTGTTCCTCTGTCTTGGGGTGCTGCTGCCGTTGGTGGCTTTATTTTTGGGTAAGTTTTTGCGTCCTCATAAGCCGAGTGTCGAGAAGTATACCACTTATGAGAGCGGTATTGATCCATTTCACGATTCCCGTGTACAGTTCAATGTCCGCTATTATATTTTTGCCCTTATGTTTGTTATTTTTGATGTAGAGACTGTGTTTTTATATCCATGGGCGGTTGCCTATGATAAGCTGGGGATTTTTGCGTTAATTGAGATGTTAATTTTCGTAATTATGCTGTTAATTGGCTTAATCTACGCTTGGAAGAAGAAGGTGCTACGATGGACTTAAAACTAGATGACCTTTCACCACAGGAAATGAAAGAGTTAGAACGAAATGTGTTTTTTGCGACGCTGGAGCAAATTAAGGCTTGGGCACGAAGCAATTCTTTGTGGCCGATGACTTTTGGTCTGGCTTGTTGTGCGATTGAAATGATGGGTACGGGTGGGGCTAACTATGACCTTGACCGGTTTGGGACCATCTTCCGTACGTCGCCAAGGCAATCGGATTGCATGATTGTGTCTGGTACGGTTACGAAGAAGATGGCGCCGATTGTTCGCCGTTTGTATGATCAAATGCCAGAGCCGAAATGGGTTATTGCGATGGGATCTTGTGCAACTGCAGGTGGACCGTATGTGAAGTCTTATGCCGTTGTGAAGGGTGTCGATCAAATCGTCCCTGTTGATGTTTATATCCCTGGATGTCCGCCAAACCCGGCCGCATTAATTTATGGAATAAATAAATTAAAGGAAAAGATTCGCTATGAAGCGAAGACTGGGAAGAAGGTGATCTAACCGATGAGCGGGGAAAAGGATCTCGATCAATTAAAAAGAGAAGCGGCTGAGAAAGCGAAGGCGGCAGCGTTAGCGAAGCGTCAAGCGAAGGAAGCCGGGGAAGGTGCTCCAAAGCAGGAGGACAAACCTTCTGAACAAGCGCTTAGTCAGGACACACAGCCGGCTCAAACAGCGGGAACGCCTGCTGAAGATGGTGCCGATCTTGCGAAGAAAAAGGCAGCGGCAGCAGAGAAGGCTAAAGCGGCTGCACTAGCAAAGAAGAAGCGCGAAGGTATTGTAGAGGAAGAAGCTCCTGCTCCGGTTGAAACGACACCTGCTTCCGCTGAAACAAGCGAAGACGGAGACGACCTTGCTAAGAAGAAAGCAGCAGCGGTAGCGAAAGCCAAAGCAGCTGCAGCAGCGAAGCGTAAAGCGATGGAGCTAGCGGCAGGTAATGCACCGGCTGAAGAAACTCCAGCACCCGAAGCGCCAGTAGCAGCTGAAACGAGCGATGATGGAGACGATCTTGCTAAGAAGAAGGCAGCAGCGGTAGCGAAGGCTAAAGCGGCGGCAGCGGCCAAGCGTAAAGCGATGGAGTTAGCGGGAGAATCAGCACCAGCCGAAGAAACACCAGCAGCTGAAACGACGATCGATGATGGTGATGACCTTGCGAAGAAAAAGGCAGCTGCGGTAGCAAAAGCAAAAGCGGCTGCAGCAGCGAAACGTAAGGCGATGGAGCTTGCAGGTGAAGGTGCACCGGCTGTTGAACCAGCAGGAGATGACGCTAAGGCGAAGGCGGCAGCGGCAGCAAAGGCGAAAGCAGCGGCGGCGGCGAAAGCAAAGGCAGCGGCAGCGGCAAAAGCGAAGGCAGCTGGTACCGGTGACGCAGACACTGCGGCGGGCAGCGATGATGAAAAAGCCAAAGCGAAAGCGGCAGCAGTAGCGAAAGCAAAAGCAGCGGCAGCAGCAAAGGCCAAAGCAGCAGGCGCAGCAAAAGGCGGCGACGTATCGCCTGCCGATACGGCCGAGCAGCCATCACCAAATCAGCCTTTCTTAGACAAGTACAGGAAGGTTATTGAAGAAAACTTAGGCTCTGATGTTTTAGAAGATTCTTATATTAATAAATTATCTAAAGACGTTCCGACACTTGTTGCGAAGAAAGATACATATTTCAAGGTAGCTCAATTTTTAAAATATAATGAGCTCCTAGGGTTCGATTATCTATCTGAGCTGCATGGAACAGATTTTGTTACACATATGGAAGTGTATGTTCACTTATTCTCATACAAAAATCGCCAATCCGTGGCGTTAAAAGTGAAGATTGACCGCGATGAACCAACAATCGAGTCCTTGCAGCCAATTTGGGCAGGAGCCAACTGGCCTGAATGCGAAGCTTATGATTTACTAGGAATTAAGTTTACCGGACATCCGAATTTACATCGGATTATGCTAGGAGAAGATTGGGTTGGCCATCCACTGCGTAAAGATTATGAACCGTATGATGTGGAGGTATAGCCAATGATCAGAACAGAAGAAATGCTGCTTAACGTCGGTCCTCAGCATCCTAGTACGCACGGAGTATTCCGGCTTGTCGTCAAAATCGATGGGGAAATCATTACTGAGGCAACCCCTGTCATCGGTTATTTACACCGCGGAACAGAAAAGCTGGCCGAGGACCTGCAATATACCCAGATTATCCCTTACACCGACCGGATGGACTATTTGTCCGCAATGACGAATAACTATGTCATCTGTCATGCCGTCGAAACGATGATGGGAATCCAAATTCCTGAACGTGCTGACTTTTTGCGGGTAATGGCGATGGAATTAGGGCGTATCGCGAGCCACCTGGTTGCTTGGGGAACATACATCCTCGACCTTGGGGCGACAAGTCCGTTCATCTATGCGTTCCGTGACCGTGAAATGATCATCAATATGCTTAACGAATTATCAGGTGCACGCTTGACCTTTAATTATATGCGTGTTGGCGGGGTAAAGTGGGACGCTCCAGAAGGCTGGGTTGACGGGGTAAGAGAATTTGTTCCTTATTTGCGCGAACAGCTGAAAGGCTACCATGACCTTGTATCTGGAAATGAAATCTTTTTAGACCGTGTAAAAGGGGTTGGCGTTTATTCAAAAGAAGAGGCCATCAACTATTCACTCAGCGGTCCAAACCTTCGCAGTACCGGCGTCAAATGGGACCTTCGTAAAGATGAACCATATTCAATCTATGACCGTTTTGACTTTAACATTGTCACAAGGGACGAAGGAGATTGCCTAGCACGTTACCATGTGCGCCTTGAAGAAATCGAAGAATCCTTGAAAATCCTTGAGCAGGCATGTGAACAATTCCCTGCTGAAGGTGAAATAATGGCCAAAGTGCCAAAAATCATCAAAGCACCAAAAGGGGAAGCATTTGTAAGAATTGAATCTCCACGTGGGGAAATCGGCTGCTATATCTCAAGTGACGGTAAAAAAGAACCGTATCGCTTGAAGTTTAGAAGACCTTCATTCTATAATCTGCAAATTCTCCCTAAATTATTAGTAGGCGAAAACATTGCAAACTTGATTGCGATTTTAGGGGCAGTTGACATTGTCCTTGGGGAGGTGGACGGCTAATGGTAGAAGAGTTGCTCCAATCAAGTCCTGGCTTGATGAACTTTGGAATCTTCTTTTTACTCGCAGTTGTCTTACTATTAGTAGTCTTAGGTTTCGTAACTTATGCGATATTAGCAGAGCGAAAGGTTTTAGGATACATGCAGGCCCGTCACGGCCCAAACCAGCTGGGCGGTAAGTGGGGATTATTGCAAACCGTAGCAGACGTTCTTAAACTCTTACTAAAAGAAGACGTTATTCCAAAGGCAGCCGACAGGCCGTTATTTATCATTGCGCCAATCATTGCCTTTACTCCAGCCTTTATGGTCCTCGCGACCATCCCGTTTACAGACAAATTTCAATTTGCTGATATCGGGGTTGGCTTGCTCTATTATATTGCTGTTTCCGGAATGACTATATTCGGAATGGTTCTCGGCGGCTGGGCATCCAACAATAAATATGCGCTCCTAGGAGGCATGCGTGCAGGCGCACAGATGATCTCCTACGAAATTCCGCTTGTTATGTCCGTTTTAGGTGTCATCCTATTAACGGGAAGCTTGAATTTAACGGATATCGTTGTACAGCAGGAGCATGGCTGGTTCATACTTTATCAGCCAATCGCTTTTATCGTGTTTTTCATCGCATCCATTGCAGAATTAAACCGGACACCCTTTGACCTTCCTGAATCAGAGAACGAACTGGTTGCCGGATACTTTGTTGAGTACTCAGGATTCCGCTGGGCATTCTTCATGCTCACAGAATACGTGTACATGTTTGCGATGTCATCACTAATCACCGTCATCTTCTTAGGCGGATGGCTGCCACCGCTGGATATCTTAGGATTTATCCCTGGCGCCGTATGGTTTGCACTCAAATTCAGCGTCGTTGTCTTTGTATACATGTGGCTGCGGGCCACACTACCACGCTTTAGAATCGACCGATTAATGGAATTTGCGTGGAAAGTGCTATTCCCAGTCGCATTAGCAAACATATTCTTAACAGCCTTAATCAAAACACTATTTTTCTAAGGCTATTTGAAAATGCTGTGTTAAAGGATACTGTTGATTTTAGAA
>NZ_NPDD01000045.1 GCF_002272245.1 Bacillus sp. 7884-1
CCTGGAGCGCAAATCAACAGCCTAGTTTAACACAGGCTTTGAAAAAGGAACCTAATAGGGTGTTAGCCCTTGAAGGAGTCCATAAAAACGAATTTAGAAAGCAATTTTTAAAATGAAAAAGGGGTGAAAAACGTGCTTGGATTTACAAAAGGCTTGAAATATACCCTAAAACAGCTAACAAAAGAAAAGGTAACCTATAACTATCCAGATGAGCCGCTTCCGCTTCCGGACCGCTTCCGCGGGATTCAAAAGTTCTATCCGGAAAAGTGTATCGTGTGCAATCAATGCATGAACATTTGCCCGACAGAATGTATTAATTTAACGGGTAAAAAACATCCGGATCCGACGAAAAAAGGGAAAATCATTGATACCTATGATATCAATTTCGAGATTTGTATCCTATGTGACCTCTGTACGGAGGTTTGCCCAACCGAAGCGATTGTGATGACCAATAACTTTGAGTTAGCGTCCTACAGCCGTGATATGTTATTTAAAAACCTTGAATGGTTAGATGAGAACGACGAAAACGTACGGCAGGTGAATAAACCATGACAATATCAGGCGAGTTTATCGCATTTATGGGCCTCGCCCTAGTCGCTATCATTGGCGGCGTCCTGTTATTGAACCTTACCAAAGTCGTGCATATGGTCGTTGCCCTCATATTTACGTTTGTCAGCATTGCCGGTATTTACGTGCTGCTGTCAGCTGAATTTGTCGCAGCGGTTCAAATCCTGATTTATTCCGGTGCGATCACGATTATCATGTTATTCGGGATTATGTTAACGAAGCATGATGATGAAGGGGAAACAACCACAGGCAAAGGAAGAAAGTTCTTTTTATTCCTAGGTGTACTTGGCTTTGCAGTGGCTATCTACATTGGAATCTATGATTTCAACGTGGTGCAGGTCCCAACGGACTTACACGTGGACAATACCATGAAAATAGGGGAAGCCCTTTACTCTAAATGGGTAATCCCGTTTGAATTAACTTCTGTTTTACTATTAGTCGCACTTGTTGGAGCGATTGTTCTGGCGAAGAAAGACGAGAAGGAGGGTGACAAGGAATGAGTTCAGTTCCTGCTTCAGCCTTCCTGGCACTCGCACTGATTTTATTCTGTATCGGGCTATATGGGGCATTGACCAAAAGAAACACCGTCATCGTCCTCATCTCCATCGAACTCATGCTGAATGCCGTCAATATTAACCTGGTAACCTTCAGCAAATACGGTGTGGCACCGTCCATCACCGGTCAAATCTTCGCATTGTTCACGATTAGCGTAGCCGCTGCAGAAGCAGCCGTCGGTCTGGCAATCTTGATAGCCCTATACCGCAACCGCAAAACCGTCAACATCGACGATATGGACACAATGAAAAACTAGTTAATGGTAGGTTGAAATTTTTTTTAGATACTGCGGTGCCTGTCACCACAGAAAGACACTGTCCGTCTCAGGTGGACAAATTGGTAATATTTGGTGTTCGACCTCAGTGGACAGTGTCCACTGGTGAATTTTATTGAAGAAATTCACCGCGGGTGACAGGCACCATTTTTAAAAAAGGCTGTTCTCTTAATAATTGTTGTTAAAATCCTAAAGCCGATTTTAACGTGAAATTAGTTATTTTGCGCTTTTGAATAAAGTTTGCTGGCTCTTTTCTTATTAAATTTATGCTATTTTCTGTGGAAATTAGGCAAAGCCATTAAATCTTGTTTCAAAAAGCAACTAAGTTTAAGAAAAGAGCCTTAAAAAGGGGATTGTGATGATGATGGAAAATGCATGGATCATACCGCTTTTCCCGCTACTTTCGTTTTTGATTCTTCTTCTATTTGGTAAGCGGCTGAAGGATGCGAGTGCGTACGTTGGTATTCTTCTTACGTTAGCCTCGCTTGTGTATTCGTTGTTGGTGTTGTTCGAGCGATTCTCTCAACCAACGTTTAAGACTTCAACGGAGTGGCTCAGGATAGGAGATATTTCTTTAACAGCGGGCTTTGAAGTGAATCAATTGAATGCATTAATGCTAGTAATTGTCTCGCTCGTCAGCTTCCTGGTACATACTTATTCAAAGGGATATATGCACGGGGATGAGCGGTTTCCAGTATTCTATGCCTATTTAGGACTATTTACGTTTGCAATGCTTGGGCTTGTCATCTCGCCAAACCTGTTGCAAACTTATATTTTCTGGGAGCTCGTCGGAGTTGGTTCCTTCCTCTTAATTGGATTCTATTTCTACAAAGAAGAAGCGAAGGCTGCGGCAAAAAAAGCGTTCATTATGACCCGTATCGGAGACGTAGGTCTCTTAATCGGGATGATTTTATTATTCTGGGAAACCAAAAGCTTTGAATACAGTGAGATTTTCGAGGCCGTTGAGGCTGGTGCTGTATCAAGCACGATGATTACTTTAACAGCGATCTTAATCTTCATCGGCGCTGTTGGTAAATCAGGTCAGTTCCCGCTTCACACATGGTTACCGGACGCGATGGAAGGTCCGACACCTGTTTCGGCATTAATCCACGCGGCGACAATGGTTGCTGCCGGTGTTTACTTAGTTGCGGCACTTTTTCCGCTGTTCGCAGCAAGTGAAACAGCACTCTTAACAATCGCAATCATCGGTGCCTTCACTGCGATTTTCGCAGCAAGCATCGGTCTTGTGCAAACCGATATTAAACGCGTTTTAGCTTACTCAACCGTCAGCCAGCTTGGCTACATGATGCTAGCCCTAGGCTCTGCCGGCTATGTCGCTGGTGTATTCCACTTAATGACACATGCTTTCTTCAAAGCTTTGCTATTCTTAGCAGCAGGAAGCGTCATTCATGCGGTACACACACAGAACATCGAAGAAATGGGCGGACTTTGGAAAAAGCTAAAGCTTACGGCACCATTATTCTTAATCGGAACACTCGCGATCAGCGGTGTGCCATTGTTTTCAGGGTTCTTCAGTAAGGACGAAATTTTAATCGCAGCCTGGGAAGGTGGACATCCAGTCCTGTTCTTACTAGCGCTCGCAGCGGCATTCATGACCGCATTCTACATGTTCCGCTTGTTCTTCATGGTTTTTACAGGAGAAGCGAGAACACCAATGAAAAATGTTCACGAATCACCATCGATGATGACCTTCCCAATGATCGTTCTTGGCGTATTAGCGATAATCGCTGGTTATGTTCAAACACCATTTAATCACAACCTTGGTGAATGGCTGGTGGACGGCAACGAAGCACTTGGTCATAGTCATATCGAAGGTCCAATTTGGATTATGATTGCGGCAACAGTTGTTTCTCTAGCAGGTATCTACCTTGCTTACATGATTTACTACAAGCGTTCTATCGCACGTAACTGGCTTTCAGGCAGCGGCGATAAGCTTCACACCATTCTTACGAACAAATATTACATTGACGAATTCTATCAAATGTCAGTGG
The DNA here is from genome assembly GCF_002272245.1 of Bacillus sp. 7884-1. GTDB lineage: Bacteria > Bacillota > Bacilli > Bacillales > Cytobacillaceae > Neobacillus. The sequence goes on from NZ_NPDD01000045.1 coordinate 3,409, forward strand.
TTGCACTTACAAAAGGAATCAGCTACTTCTTACGCTTCATCGATGTCTTCTTAGTTGAAGGAATCATGAAGGGTGTTGCAGGGATTGTACAAGGACTTGGAGCGGCCATGTCAAAGCTGCAAACAGGTCAAACACAAACCTATGTTACCGTGGCATTCGTTGGCATGGCACTGCTTGCTGTCATCTTTGTATTAACAGGGGGGTACTTATAAATGGATCTTTCTTTCGTTCTATCACTATTAGTATTCTCCCCGTTACTCGGAATTATTGTTTTAGCCTTCATGCCTAAAACAGAAGAAAAAACCATTAAAATCGTCGGCTTTCTAGCGACACTGCCTGCATTAGGAATTGCGGTCGGACTGTATCTCCATTACCTTTGGGGTAAGGATTTAAGCGACTTTAACGTTGTTAAGGAATGGATTACTTTCGGCGGCCTTGATGGTGCTGAAGCAGGATATTGGAAAGTGAACTATGAACTCGGTGTCAGTGGCTTTTCAATGCTCTTAGTCGTCCTAACGGCTGTAGTCGCAACACTCGCAGCGATTGCCTCCATTTATATTAAAAAAGAATGGAAAGGCTACTTCATGCTGTTCCTGCTATTAGAAATCGGAATGCTTGGAGTATTTACCGCTGAAAACTTAGTTCTATTTTTCTTATTCTTTGAGATTACCTTAATTCCAACCTTCTTCTTAATCGGTAAATGGGGTTATTTTGAAAAAGAAAAAGCAGCTTACAGCTTTTTAATCTATAACGGTTTAGGCTCAGCTGTCCTGTTAATCGTGATTATGATTCTGTTTGCGAAAACAGGAACCACCAATATTGAAATGTTAACGCAAATGATGAACGACCCGAACGTTCCGTTATCGGGCGATTTAAAACTTGGATTATTGATTGCACTTCTTATCGCTTTTGGCGTTAAGCTGCCAATTTTCCCGCTACACAGCTGGATGCTTCGCGTTCACGTACAGGCACCGCCATCAATCGTTATGATTCACTCTGGTATTCTATTGAAAATCGGTGCGTACGGCTTAATTCGTTTTGGGATGGGTATTTTCCCGGAGCAGTTTGAAAAACTTGCGGTACTCTTAGCCATCCTTGGAGTAGTAAACCTTCTCTACGGAGCCTTCCTAGCGTTCATTCAAACAGACTTTAAAATGGTCTTGGCGTACTCGTCAATTTCTCACATGGGAATCGTGTTAATCGGGTTAGCAGCGATGAATGAGGCAGGGGTGCAAGGGGCTATTTTCCAAGTGGTATCGCATGGTTTAATCTCAGCACTATTGTTCTTCTTAGTAGGTGCTTTCTATGAACGCACAGATACATCATTAATGGAAAACCTAGGCGGAATGGCAAAGGGCATGCCAATTGCTTCAGGCTTCCTGCTTGCTGGCGCATTGGCGTCACTTGGCTTACCGGGTATGTCTGGATTCGTCAGTGAATTTATGGCCTTCTTAGGGCTATTTGAAGAAATGCCATGGATTGCAGCAGTCGGCTGCATAGGGATTATCATGACTGCCGTATATTTATTACGTGCCGTACTCGGCATTACGTACGGACAATCACACCGTGACTTTACAGGAGTCCTTGATTTGAAGGGCGTTGAATTCGTACCGGTTGTCGTGCTGATGGCTTTAATCGTCTTAATCGGAGTAATACCAAGCGTTCTAAGCTCACCGCTTCAAGCCACACTTGAAACGATTATGCTAGGGTTAGGAGGGTGATGAAGGATGAGTCTTGAAGAATTAACATCATTTAATTGGGGCATCATGACACCAGAGTTCATCATCGTTGGTGTAGCAGCGCTTCTCACAGTGTTAGATTTATTTATGCCGAAAAAACAAGACCGCCGAATCCTCGGCTGGATCGGAATTGCCGCCATTTTTGCCGCGATGGTTTCTCTAGTCGGATTACTTGGGGCAGCTCCTGATTCGATTTTAGAGGATACCTTCCGTCTTGATTCTTTTGGAAAAGCATTCAAACTCCTTCTTCTTGCAGGAGGAGCGCTTGTACTATTTTTAGCAGTCTCTTACAAGGCTGATGAGGGATTGGAAGAATACCGCGGTGAATTTTATTATTTATTCCTAACCGGATTACTCGGCGGAATGATTATGACATCAAGCGGCGACTTAATTACATTATTTATTGGTCTGGAATTGTTATCGATCTCTTCTTATATCTTAGCGGGTATTCGAAAAAACAACCTGCAGTCGAATGAATCTGCGATGAAATACGTCATTAACGGTTCGATTGCTACAGCGATTACCTTGTTCGGTATGAGCTATGTATACGGCTTAACAGGCTCAACGAACCTATTAGCCATTGCACGTACACTGCAGGCGTTAGCGGATGCACAGCATGCTTATTTGCTCGGACTAGCGTTCTTAATGATCTTCGTTGGATTAGGCTTTAAATTGGCTGCTGCTCCATTCCATATGTGGGCACCAGACGTTTACCAAGGAGCGCCAACACCAGTTACCGCATTCTTGAGCGTTGTTTCGAAAACAGCCGGCTTTGTGATTGTGGCACGAATTATGATTTCGATTTTTGGAGTAGCGGCTACAGAAGGCCCTGGTTCGATTCCGATTTTGTATAATATGCAGGATTACATCGCTGTCATTGCTGCAGCTACAATGATCATCGGTAACGTTGTTGCGTTGAGACAAAGTAATATTAAAAGAATGTTTGCGTACTCAAGTATTGCCCACGCAGGATACATTCTTGTTGCGTTCACATCACTGAGTTCGAACTTCTTTTACAGTGTTTGGTTCTATTTATTAGCGTACTTATTCATGAACCTTGGCGCTTTTGCAATTATCCAATTGGTAGAGGCGAAAACAGGTTCAACGAAGATAGCTGATTTCGCAGGCTTGTATCGCCGTTCACCGGTGTTAGCAGTCGCAATGGGTATCTTGTTAGTCGCATTAGCCGGTTTCCCAGGAACAGCAGGCTTCATCGGCAAGCTGAACATCTTCATCGGTGCCTTCATGGTACAGGAACCGCATTATGTATTGGCATCTGTTATGATTGCGACAACAGTAGTTTCATATTTCTACTACTTCGGAATCATGACACAAATGTTCTTCCGCCCAGCAGCGGACGACAGCAAGTTTACAAAAATTCCAGTTGGAATTGTGGTTGTTCTAATCGTCACCGTCGCAGCATCTTTACTGTTTGGAATATTCCCAGACATCGCGATCGACTTCGTAAACGAAAACTTCAACCATTTCTCAGACTTTCTACAATAGACCGGCAACTTTGGGGGAAGAACCCGGTCTAGGTCGAATAAAGGGGTAACCATATAATGCGAAAGAAGAGGCATGGGGGCCTCTTCTTAGCAAGAAAAACGGTCCATTAAAGGGACCGTTTTTTTATGGCTATTTTTGAATCGGGTCAGGTATTTGTCCTTTTTCCTGCAGTTCATCCTTAGAATCACTATTCTTCATTTCGTTTCCAAGCTTCTTCACTTCATCCCAATCCTGTGCCATCGAGCTATTGTTTGCTGCCGCTAATGAATTCCTGTCATCCATATGATTATTCATTCTATTCTTGGTTAAAACTAATATTTTTCCTTCTTTAACAGAGTTCCCATAGTATTCAGCTTCATCGTCAGGAATTCCCATTCCAATGAGTGCCCCCGTTAATCCGCCTAAACCTGCACCTGCTATGGTTCCAATTATACTTGAAGCAATGGGACCTGCGGCGATAATGGGGCCAACTCCTGGGATTGCCAGAGCACCTACTCCTACTAATAAACCTGTTATCCCGCCGAGTGTTCCACCTGTTAAGGCACCTGTAGCAGCCTTTTCTTCCACTACCGTACCAGTTTCGTCCGCAATATGATTCACATCTTTAAGGTCTTTACCAATGACACAGATATCCTGCTTGTCGTATCCTTGTTTAACAAGCTCCTCAATCGCTACAATCGCTTCTTGTTCTGTTTCATAAACACCTACAACATTCTTTTCAACCTTGTCCATTTCAATTCCTCCTCTTTTATTGGTTACGAAAGATTCATAGTTTGATAGATAGGAAAGTAGTTTACCTAATGACTATCTTGATAATTTATCCTTAACTTTCCCAACGCCTTCTTGTAATTTACCCTTAGCTTGATCGACTTTACCCTCGGTTTCCGTTGAACGATCATCGGTCAGTTTACCCCAGTGCTCCTTTGCCTTTCCTTTAACGGTATCTACATATCCATTCATTTTATCTTTGTTCATTTTGTTTTTGCCTCCTTGTATTTATTAAATTACTGGGCGTAGTCTACTGCGGTGGGTTATTGATTAACTCCATCACTAACGCCGTTATCGTCAATTTTCTTTTCTAAGTCTTTTTGTGCCTGCTTTAATTCTGTTTTTACATTATTGATGGTATCATCGGCTTTTTGCTTTGTTTCTGTATCTACCGCATCATCCTGTTGGCCATCACTGACCCCATTATCTTGGTCAACCCCATCGCCGCATCCCGTTAATCCGGCAAAGGTAAGAGAAACAGCCAATCCACTAACTAGTAAACTTTTCTTCATAGCCTTTTTAGCTCCCTTCGTCGTGTTTTGTTCTGCCCTTTTTATATACCCATCAAGAATAATCTGAAACATTTTTTTGTGGAAATCGGTCTCCAAACCGCCTTCTTTCTATTAATAGATTTAAAAAAAATTTTTAACCACTTGTTGATTGTAGTGGAAGGCACGAGACTCCTGCAGGAAGACGGGACAGGGGAGACCCCGCTTATCT
>NZ_NPDD01000046.1 GCF_002272245.1 Bacillus sp. 7884-1
CGAAGTGCCTCGTGACAGGCAGAGACCGCCTGTCACTGCGGTGATTATTCAAAGAAGCTTTCCTTAGTGGAACGGAAATCAACAACCAAGTTTAATTGAGATAATGAATATTTTTTGTTTAGGTCACTTACTAAAAGGGTAAATGCATACTAGGACAAAATAAAAAGATGAAAAGGAGATTGGTAGAATGAATGTAAACGAAATGATGACGGGATGGACCTCGTACTTTTATCAGCTTCCCAACCTATTATTTGCCCTTTTAGTCTTATTGGTGGGCTGGTTGATTGCCAAAAGCATTGGAAAAAGTGTCGAGGCACTTTTAAAGAGGACAAGATTTGATGATAAGCTGTTTGCAAATGTTGGAACAAAGAAATATTCTTCAGAAATCATTATTGGAAAACTTGTTTATTATATCTTACTGGTAGTGGTGTGGATTATCTTTTTCAATATGCTTAACTTAAGCTTTATTGCGACGCCGCTTGTAGAAATGCTCTCGATGATTACAGCAGCGATTCCAAACTTTTTAAAAGCTGCCCTTATTTTACTTTTTGCATGGGGTGTTGCCTCGCTGCTACGTATGCTCTTTAAAAAGGGAGCGGCTCTGGTTCATTTAGAACGCAACTTAGTAAAATGGAAGATTGCGATAAGCCAAAGTGAAGCGGTAAACAAGGTGAACGGTATCGCAACGGCACTCTTCTATTTTGTCCTTTTACTTTTCCTGCCTGGAGTACTAGGAGCCTTGCAGATTGAAGGGGTTTCAGAACCATTTGCTGATACGCTTTCAACCTTACTAGCCTTCATCCCTAAGCTCTTTGCAGCGGCCCTTATTGTGTTTGTCGGCTGGCTGATTGCAAAAATAGTCCGAGATATTCTAACAAACTTCTTAAACAGTATTGGTACGGAAAAATTGGGTCAACGTTTAGGGATTGTAAAAGTGTCGGATACTACAAGTCTTTCTAGTATTATCGGGAACATCGCGTTTATTTTAATCTTAATACCTACCATCATTACAGCCTTAGAAAAACTTGAATTAAAAGGCATTTCGGATCCAGCCATCGGTATGCTCCAAGATGTCGTATCGGTTATACCAAACATTGCGGTCGCCGTAATTCTAATTTTAGTAGGGATATGGCTTGGAAAATGGGTGGAGAAAATCGTCACACAAATGCTATGGCGTTTAAAGGTTGATAATGTCTTTACCCACATGGGTCTTGGCTTACTTAAATCGGAGCAATCCACCTACACACTTTCTCAAATCATTGGATTGCTAGCCAAAATTGTCGTTATTTTATTATTTACGGTTGAAGCCTTACAAATTGTCCAATTGGAGTTCCTTGTTGTTCTTGGAACAGGTGTAATTTCGTATCTACCAATGTTGTTTGCTGCCCTAATTATCTTGGGAATTGGTTTATATCTAGGTAACTTAGTACAGCGCATTTTACAGAATATCCTTAAGAACAGCTATTCTAGAACTCTCGCCGCTGTTGCGAAATATGCCATTTTTACGATAACCATCTTTATGGCATTGGATCAACTGGGTGTTGCGCACTCCATCGTCAATGCTGCATTTATCCTTCTATTAGGTGGATTAGCGTTAGCTTTTGGACTTGCATTCGGTCTCGGAGGAAAGGACTTTGCTTCCAAATATCTGCGTAAGCTAGACCATAAAATCGATAATAAAATAATAGAATAAGAGATTCGTTAAGACTGAACGAAACGATAACAATCCGGATCTAAATGATTTCGGATTGTTATTTTTATAAGAAGGGAGGAAGGCTGCTCAATGACGATTATAAATCTACTATTAATTGCTCTATTAATCGCACTAACGGGTTTTTTTGTAGCGATAGAATTTGCGATTGTGAAAGTTCGTCCATCTAGAATCGATCAATTGATTGCGGAAGGGAAAAAGGGTGCGGTTTCTGCTAGAAAGGTGGTAAACCACTTAGATGAATACCTATCTGCCTGTCAACTGGGGATAACGGTTACGGCACTCGGACTCGGGTGGCTGGGAGAACCCACAGTGGAAAAATTAATTCATCCCTTGTTTTCGGCGATAAATATGAATGAATCGCTTGCACATTTTATATCTTTTATCATTGCCTTTGCCTCTGTAACGTTCCTGCATGTAGTAGTGGGGGAGTTAGCTCCCAAAACCGTTGCCATTCATAAAGCCGAAGCGGTTGCACTTTTGTTAGCTGCTCCCATAATTGGATTTACCAAAGTGATGCGGCCCTTTATTTGGGCGCTAAACGGTTCTGCCAGGCTGCTGGTGGGAATCTTTGGCTTAAATCCGGAATCCGAACAAGAATTGGCTCATTCTGAAGAAGAGCTTCGTTTGCTTTTGTCGGAAAGCTATAAGAAGGGTGAAATCAATCAAAATGAATTAACCTATGTAAACAATATTTTTGAATTTGATGAGCGGATTGCAAAAGAAATAATGGTCCCGCGGACGGAGATGAGCACGTTATCGATTAACGACAGCATGGATGAGGTGATGGACAAAGTAAGGAAGGAGAATTATTCCCGGTATCCGATAATGGACGGTGATAAAGACAAGATCGTTGGTCTCCTAAACGTTAAAGTGTTTCTAACGTCAAAGGTAATTGGTATAAATCATAATGAAGAAATAAGTCTAAACTCCTTTATAAAGCCTGTGATGAAAGTAATCGAAACCATTCCCATCCATGATTTATTGGTGAGAATGCAGAAGGAACGCAGTCAAATGGCCATCCTAGTCGATGAATATGGCGGGACATCAGGGTTAGTGACAGTTGAAGATATCATTGAGGAAATTGTTGGTGAGGTGAGGGATGAATTTGATTCCGATGAAGTCGCAAAAATTCAAAAGGTGAAGGAAAACCATTATTTATTGGATGGGAAAATATTGATTGAGGAGGTTAATACGTTACTCCGTACCAACATACGTGATGAAAGAATGGATACAATCGGCGGCTGGTTTCTAACCAAAATTGCAGAAGCTGAAGTGACGGCGGGGGAAGTAGTCGAAGAAGATGGCTGTCTGTTCAAGGTACATGCAGCGGATGGATATCACATTAAATATTTAGAGGTGAAAAAGATTAGTTGAACATATACAACATGGTTTGGTGGGGCGGGTTGAGTTGGCAGGTAGGAAGGGGGAATTGGCAGGTAAAAGGAAGAATTCGGCGGGTAAAGGGGACCTTTTAGCAGGTAAGAGGTTTTTGTACAAAAAATGAAATTAAAAATGCTCACCTCAATAATGAATCAATGCCTATTCCAGAGTTGTTTATCCATATTTAGGAAAAAAGATAGTGTTAGCCAGGCTCCCACCTGGCTTTTTCAGGAACAAGTCCGGGTGAGGAATTTGTTAGGCAGATAAACAAAGGAAATATTCAGATAAAAAGGAATCTATGCAGGTAAGATAACAAAATCTGCAGGTGTAGATACCATTTAGGCAGGTAAGAGGGTTTTCTTTAAAATAGGTCATTTAAAAAGCACACATCGATCCAGAACCTACGCAAAAATTCGAATGGATTATCCATATATAGGAAAATGAAATACCTGACCAGACTTTCGCCTGGTTGTTTCAGCTTCTAGTTTGGGGCGTGGAATTAATTAGGCAGATAAACAAAGTGAATAGGCAGGTAAGAAAGGAAATTGGCAGGTAAGAGGATGAAATCTGCAGGTAAAGAGGACCTTTTGGCAGGTAAGAGGTTATGCCAGGCTGCTGCCTGGCTTTTTCAAATTGTATTCAGATTTCTTCCGGTCGATCTAGGAGTTCCTTTTGTTTTTCTTCCATAAGCTGGAGGTCGTGGCTAAATGTTTGGTGAATCACAGCTTTTTGACCGAATAGCAGGAGTTGGTCTCCTTCGTGGAGAGTGGTATCATAGATGTTTTTACGAATGATCACATCGCCTCGTTCAATAAATAGGATAACAAACTCAAGTGAATCATGATGGGGTACCACCCGGTTTAATGATGATTGGGCAAGCTGGGATTCTGTGTAAAGATGAAGATTGAGCAATATATCTTCTTTATTTTTCAAAAATAAGTCTCGTATTGGCAGATCAACAAGTGCAACGTTGTGTTTTAGTCCCTTGTTAAACATCTTAGAAAGCAGCTGCTGAATGCCGGTCACCTTTAAGGTACAAAAAACAATGATTACAGTAGCAGCGGCCGTTATAATCTCGGTTAACCGAATCCCCTTTGAAAGAAACTGGCTAATCGAAGAGATAATGACCGCGAGGGAGAAGGCGCCAAATAGGATCAAAAAGGCGGCCAATTTCCGGCGGATGGGGTGACCGAGAATGAGCTCGGATTCTCCAGTTGTAAAGCCGGTTCCTGTCATCATCGAAATAACCTGGAACCTAGAAACCTCAACTTTCAGCCCTGTCAGGCGAAATAAAACAACAAAAATCTCAATAACAACCAGAATGATAATGAGATAAACTAGCAAAAAAAGTAAACTCATCATTCACCTCCATTAAAAAAGTTGGGGTGCGAGTACCCCAACCGTTGCTCCATTATTGGATCTTCTCATTGTAAAATTGAACGGAATACTGTGCGCCCTCGCTCACCATTTCGTTATCGGCAAAATCCCTTGGGTGCGGGTTACCGCCCTTTTCGATTGGAAGTTGCTCTGATTTCGCATATACATTCGGCTTCACCCTGCGTTTCCAGTCTCTTAACACACTTTCAGCTTTAATGCGGTTAGGTTTGTTTGATAGCCATACTGCAGCTGATGCCCCAATTCCTACCGCTACCAGCGAGCTCATACTTACGACTTTACTCATCATTAAACCTCCTTTAGATTTGGACTTGTTCTGTACATACCCGTTTCCTTTCTCGATAAAACCTTTTTTTACGTTTGGTTTCCTCTTTTTAAGGGAATCAAAGGGTTGATTGGAAGGAGGGATTAGTTTGGAGAGAAATATTAATTTTGACCAATGGAAATGGGTTCAATTAAACAAGAATGAGCTGAATACAGTATGGGAAAAGGAGACCATACTTTCTGGCTGGCTATCCTCTGTTCGAAAAAATCAAACCAACTTCGTGAAAGTGCATGGGTTGATAGATGGGGAAAGGGTCGTGAATGGGTCTCTTATTTATAGACAAAATGAGGATAAGGAAGAAGACCGTCAAATTTTTCACTTCTATATAACCTCAAATACATTATTTACGATTGATTTAGAGTTTACCTCTTTTAAACAACTGTCCCCAGAAGTGATGCTGCGGCAGCTTAATAAAATGGAGAATGCAGTCGATGGCTTTTTATTTTTGCTAGGAGAGCTGGTGAATGACTTACTGGGTGAGATCGATCAGTTCGAAGAGTCGCTCCATAAGCTGATGTGGGGTGTAAAAAAGAGGAATGATATGAGGATTTTAGAACATGTTTTTTGTCAGAGGCATGAACTGTTGGTTTGTAAAAATCTCTTGATTCCAATCCAGGAGCTGAAAATGGCGATCGAGGAAAATGATTTTCCTACCGTCAATAACGGAGATATTTTTATCCGAACGTGCAAACGGATAGACCGGGCGATGGTTCTGCTGAGGGAGTATGAACAGGAGTTAGACTCGATGATTCATTTAGAAGAGGTCATATCGTCCCATCGGGGAAATGAAATTATGAAAACCTTAACGGTTCTGACGATTATTTTTACCCCTATTATGGCTTTAGGAGCGCTTTGGGGAATGAATTTTAAACATATGCCAGAGCTTGAGTGGAGGTATGGTTACCTGGTTTCTATTGTTTCGATTGTCTTGTCGACGGCGCTGCTCTATGGCTACTTAAAGTCGAAGGGCTGGACAGGGGATCTTTTAAAAGGGAAAAAGAAAGGTTCATTTTTTCATTGAAAAAGGTTTGAACCTAGTCGAATCGGGTATAACACTATCAAGGTTAGAAACTAGCTAACCTAATCAAAACGATAGAGTCGAAGGAGGGTGGTTGAAGTATGTGGTTGCATTGTTCGGTAAAACCAGCAGGAATGAAAAACGGCAATCTGAAAAATAAAAGGAGGAACCATGATGAATAAAAATTATGTTGATGACAAGGAAATGGAATCATTAAGACGTAAGGATGAAAACGAATTTACGGACAGGAACCAAAAAGGACGGACGGGATATAACGATGGAGAAGATCCTTCGATGAAGCAGGAATTCCCTAGCGATGGGATTGTGGAAGATTTAAGAGAGCTTTCACGCCAGAACGGGCAAAGAGATGACGACCCATCCTTTAAAAGTGGTGAAAATGTCCAACAAGAGAATGACAGGCAGAGATATGGTGATTCGATTTCCAAGAATGGTGATAAAACAATTTCAAGATCCCCCATCGAAATCGCAGAATAAAGGTAAAGATCAAAATAGTAACTGATTCGTAATCTACCATACACTGCCTTTACTATATAAGAGGCTTGCACTAATGGGTGCAAGCCTTTTTCTTACATCCAAATCACTACTATTTCACTAGGCTTTTGTGTCTATTCGTAACTCTTCCTTTTTCTGGTATAATGCTAGGAAAATATTTTTTTAAAAAATAGGTTTAGCTTTCTATTAGAAAGGGTATGTAACCATTAACTATTTTTCAGAGGTGATGACATGAAGGTAAATATAGAAAAACATCAGAATGAGAAGGAAATACTTGTGAGTGTTACTGGAGAAATCGATGCGTATACAGCGCCGAAGCTTCGTGAGGAGATACTGCCTCTTACGGAGGGGAAAAACAAGGTGATTACGGTGAATTTAAAGGATGTCTCTTACTTGGATAGTACCGGCCTTGGCGTGTTTGTAGGGATGTTTAAGCAACTGAACAAAAACGAGGGAGAACTTAGGCTGGTTGAGTTATCAGACCGCCTGAAGCGTCTGTTTAAGATTACCGGTTTAAGCCATATTATGAGTATTTCCGACAATACAGAGGATGGGGGACGATGAAACACGTGATGGATTATGTTGAAATGAAGATTCCAGCCAAACCGGAGTATGTGGGTGTTATTCGATTAACAATTTCAGGAATAGCCAGCACCATGGGTTATACATATGAGCAAATTGAGGATATTAAAATTGCTGTAAGTGAAGCCTGCACAAACGCGGTGCAGCATGCCTATCCCGAAGAGGAAGGCGGAGAGGTTATTGTTGGCTTTGGTATTTACGAGGATAAGTTAGAAACGATGGTTGCTGACAGCGGTCAAAGCTTTAATTTTATAAAGACAAAAGAAGAACTGGGCCCATATACAGAGTCAACTACAGTCGATCAACTCACAGAGGGAGGGTTAGGTTTATATCTGATCGAAACGCTCATGGATGAAGTCCGTGTTTCGAATACGTCCGGAGTAACGGTCTTCATGGTGAAGTATCTAGGCGAGGAGCGTGAAAATCATGACAAAGCCACCTCAGACCGCGAAACGAACTAAGGAAGAAATCTATTCATTGATCCTGGACTTTCAGGAGAACGAGAGCGAGGCCGCCCAAACCCTCTTAGTGGAACAGTACACCAATCTGATTGGGAGTATTGCGAGAAAATATTCAAAAGGCAGGAATCTGCATGAAGATATCGTGCAGGTAGGGATGATTGGATTGTTATCCAGCATCAGACGTTTCGATCCCAGCACCGGGAATCATTTTGAAGCCTATTTAGTTCCGATGGTGATTGGTGAAATCAAGCGTTTTTTAAGGGACAAGACGTGGGATGTACATGTCCCAAGGCGGATCAAAGAAACATGGCCCAAATTGAATGGAGCCGTGGATGAGCTGACCAACCGCTATCAACGCTCACCTAAGATACCTGAAATCGCTGAGCATTTAGGGATTTCTGAAGAGGAAGTACTCGAAGCAATGGAATTAGGAAAAGGGTATCAAACAGCCTCCGTGGACCAAACCATTGAAACCGGTTCCGATGGCAGCGGGGTTACTGCGTTAGATGTGATCGGGTCAGAAGATAAAGGATATGAAAAAATCGACCAGCAGCTCCTGCTAGAGAGCGCCCTTCATGTATTGAACGATAGGGAGAAGCAAATCATTCAGTCGACGTTTATCGAAAACAAAAGCCAACGCGAAGTGGGGGAGCTGCTAGGAATTTCGCAAATGCATGTCTCTCGTATGCAAAAAAAGGCGATTGAGAAGTTGCGTAAGGCTCTTGCCCGGAACCCGCGTCAGGATTGTTCCATCTAATAAAGTGCCTGACCCTGATTGAGGATGGAGGTCAGGCATCACCTTTTGCAATAGGGGGGAAGCCCAATGCCAATGAAGATTGTCATCGTCGATGATAATAGTACGAATCTCATGATTGTGGAGAAAATCCTAAGGAAAGCAGGCTATGGTAATTTGCTTAAGCTCTCCTCTGCAGGGGAGTTATACCAATATTTACAGCTTGATGCACCTAATCCGAGTGAAGTGCCGGTAGACTTAATTTTAATGGATATGATGATGCCGGAAATTGATGGAATTGAAGCCTGCAGGACAGTACTGGCCAATGAAAGGTTCTCCGACCTGCCTATTATTTTTGTTACGGCGATGGGAGATTCCAATAAAATGGCTGAGGCGATGGATGCGGGAGCCCTTGATTATGTGTTGAAACCGATTAATAAAGTTGAACTCCTTGCCCGGATTCGTTCCGTCCTGCGGTTAAAGCAAGAAAAAGATTTGCGGAAGGAACGAGACAGACGAATTCAGTATGAATTGGACCTAGCCAGGCAAGTGCAACGAAGTATGCTTAGCAGCCCGCTAAAGGAAAAGGATATCAGCATTTCCTCTGTGTACAGGCCCACTTTTGAGCTTGCGGGGGATTTCTATGCCTGGTATCAGATTAGTCCGAATCAATATGGCGTCATTCTGCTCGATATGATGGGTCATGGGATCTCATCCTCCCTTGTCGGGATGTACATCTATTCCGCCTTAAAAGATACGATTACGGGAATTGTTGATCCGGAAAAAGTGATATTAGAACTGAACAGGCGAATGAATCAGCTTCATAACCCTGATAGTTTAATGAATTACTATTTTACGGCGATTTACTTTGTCCTCGATACGAAAAAACAAAGTATTGAATATGTCAATGCGGGTCATCCTGCAGGAATTGCGATTGTGGATCAGGAAGTGAAGCTGTTAACAGAAGGGTCGTGTGCTCTCGGCTTTTTTGAGGAAATTGAGGTCACCAAAGGGGTCATTCCTTATCGAGATTCTGCCCGGATCCTGTTGTTCACGGATGGGTTATCAGAATGGCTGGAGGAGAAATATGAGGATGCAAGTGATAAGCTGATTGGCGCTTTGCAAGCGGAGGATATGCAGGATCCTGCGGCGTTGCTTCATCAACTGCAGCCAGGCTGGGAGCTCGTCAATCCTCCAAAAGACGATATGTGTCTCGTCTTAATTTCTACAAATGCCTCATCATAGAAGGGTGTCAGCGCTATGGCTGACACCCCGGTTTAATTGTTTCTTACTCGCCTAGATATGCTTCAAACATCCATCTATGCTTTTCTAACGAGGTACGAATGTGAACGAGTAAATCAGCAGTCGGCTGATCCACATTCTCCTCGGCAAGCGAGATCCCTTCTGTCAGCTCCGTACAAATCATCTCAAAATCATCAGCCAGTGCTTGGACCATTTGCTGTGCATTTTCCTCGCCTGTTGCTTCCTTTAGTGAGGTAAGCTCCAGGGTCTCTTGGAGGGTTGCTACCGGTAATGCCCGTTGCGACAGCATTCTTTCCGCAATCGTATCAAGATGTAAGGCGGCTTCCTTGTATAGTTCCTCAAATTTAACATGCAGGGTAAAAAAGTTCTCGCCCTTTACATACCAGTGGAAGTGATGCAGCTTCATATGAAGAACAGAAAAGTTCGCCACCTGCCTGTTGAGAGTATCGGATAACGTTTTGTTTTTTGACTTTGTTTTAGTAGTTGTAGTTGTTGCCATTGTATTACCTCCTCAAATTTGTGGTGTACTTATTACATACCCGGTGTACTAGATTTGAAACGATTAATTTTAATAGGAGGAGTAAATTTGGTTTTTCCGAGAGTAAAAT
>NZ_NPDD01000047.1 GCF_002272245.1 Bacillus sp. 7884-1
CGGTTATCCGAGAGTATTTTCGGCTACCAGGTTGGGACAAAATTCCCATTGGGTGAGATTGCTAGAAACGATATGATAGAATCAACTATTTTTTTTACAAAGGGGGAAGCGGAGAATGAAGGGATTACATTTCAACATCCACACGAAAATTATTGCAGGCTATGTATTCATTTTGGTTTGCTTAGTCGTCTCCTTGTTGATCGTCTTGAATCGGATGTCGGCTATGCAGGAAGAGGTCGATTTCGTCTCGCAGCATGATATCGAGGTTCACAATTTGGCCAATCAGATTCAAAAGAATGTTCTCGATATGGAAACGGGCATGAGAGGGTATGTGATTACCGGCAATGAGGAGTACCTCGAGCCCTACAATACAGCTAGCCGGAACTGGCTCGACAACTTCAATAAACTTCATTCCTTGCTGGCGGATAACGGGACCCAGCAACGAAATTTAGAAGAAATTAAACCGCTGATTATGAGCTACATCACCAGTTCTGCAGAATATGCGGTCAATCAAAAAAAGGAAAATAACCAGACAGCTTTGGACGACTTTTTTAATAATAACAAAGGTAAAAAAATGACAGATGAGCTCCGGACGCACTTTGACACCTTTCTTGAAAATCAAACGAACCTGACAAATAAGCGTGTTGAGCAGCTGAATCAGGACAATAACAATTTAAAAATGACATTGTATGGCATCATCTTGATGGTTACTCTGATTACCATTGCCACTGCCATATTCCTGTCCAATTCGATTGTTAAAACGATTAAGCAGGTTGTCCGGACAATTAAAAGTGTTACGGATTCGAGAGAGTCAGAGGTGGATCTTTCCACAAGAATTGAGGTCAGTACTCATGATGAAACCCGCGAGCTTGCGGAAGCGATGAACGAGCTTCTCAGCAATCTTGAGAAACAGAATTGGGTTCAGAAAAGCATGGCGGAAATCTCGACCATGTACCAGGGAATGACGGATTTGACAGAATTGACACATGCCTTTATCACCAAGCTTGCTCCTATGCTTGAAGCGGTCTACGGCGTCGTCTATCTGCGCAGGAATCAAGGCAGCGAAGTTCGTTACGTGAAAGAGGCAGGTTATGCCATTGTCTCGGAAGAAGGGGCTGCGGCGAGTTTCCGTTTAGGAGAGGGGTTAATCGGCCAGGCAGCCATGGATAAAAGAATCTTCCTGATTGATAAGCTGCCCGAGGAACATTTTAAAGTCGCATCGGGGTTAGGTCATTCATCTCCTCGAAATCTATTGGTTGCACCGATTTTAGTGGATGGCAGGGTAGAAGCGGTGGTTGAGTTCGCGGCATTTCAGCCGTTTATGGCTCATCATTTAACCTTATTAGATCTGCTTCAGGATAAGTTTGGTTTTGCGATTACCAATGTGGCCGGAAGGATGGAAGTAGAGAGGCTGCTCGGGGAATCACAGGTGTTAACCGAAGAACTTCAGGCTCAATCTGAGGAACTTCAAGCCCAATCGGAAGAGCTGCAAATGCAGCAGGAACAGCTGCGGATTACCAATGAATATTTAGAAGAACAGAAGCAATTCGCTGAACAAAGGGCGTTTGACTTGAAAAAAGCAAAGGATGAACTGGAAGACTATTCACGGAAACTGCAGATGAGCTCGCAGTATAAAACGGACTTTTTGGCGAATATGTCTCATGAGCTGCGTACGCCATTAAATAGTATTCTGATTCTTTCACAAATGCTGATGGAAAATGACGAGGAAATGGACAGCTCAGAGGTGAAGGAATCCTCTCGGGTTGTCTACACGGCCGGAAGTGATTTGCTGCGGCTGATTGATGATATTCTTGATTTATCAAAAATTGAAGCAGGTAAAATAGAAATTTTAACCGATGAAGTCAACGTGACGGAAATTCCACAAATGATGAAGAGCATGTTTGATCCTGTTGCAGCCAAAAAGAATCTAACCTTTGAGGTGCATACAGCTGCAAATGTACCTTCTGTGATCACGACAGACGGTCAGCGCTTACAGCAAATTTGGAAGAATTTATTATCGAATGCCTTTAAGTTTACGGAGCAAGGTTCTGTAACAGTAAACATTGAACGTGCAGGCCGGGAAAAGGTGGAGGAACTACTGCCTGGACTGGATGAGGAGGAAATGGTACTGGCCATATCGGTAAGCGATACAGGGATTGGAATCGCTCAGGAGAAGCAGGAAATTATCTTCAATGCGTTCCAACAGGTGGATGGTACCACTAACCGGCAATATGGCGGGACTGGTTTAGGGTTGTCGATATGCCGTGAATTTACCCGTTTACTTGGCGGTGCGATAACGGTTCAAAGCGAGCCGGAAAAAGGAAGCACGTTTACCCTGTATATCCCTGGAAGACTGGAGGCCGCTGAATATCCTCTACAGCTTGATCAACTAGCGCTAGATGAGGTAGCAGTAAGTGTGAGCGAGTTAGCAGAGGACCAGCAATCGATTAGCGAAGAAACAGTAACAGTCGAGGTGGTGGAAGCGGAGGCTACTGATGACCAGTTATTTAAAGGGAAGAAAGTGCTGTTGGTTGAAGATGACCGCCGGAATGTATTTGCACTTGTAACCGCACTTGAGAAAAAGGGTGTGAAGGTTCAAGTGGCTGAAAACGGCAAGCGGGCGATTGAATTTTTACAGGAGCAAGCAGATTTTGACCTCGTTTTCATGGATATCATGATGCCGGTGATGGGGGGCTATGAAGCGATGAAGGTGATTAGGCTGGATTTGGAGATGGAAAGACTGCCGATTATTGCGCTGACGGCCAAGGCAATGAAAGGTGAACGGGACAAGTGTATGGAAGCAGGTGCTTCTGATTATATTATGAAACCATTAAATATCAATCAGTTATTCTCGTTAATGCGGGTGTGGCTGACCGAGCAGGTGAATGAGGATTGAATGAAACAACCAAGGAGTTCGTAACAAACATCAATCAGCTGGAGCCAAATGAGCTTCAGGAAATTGAAATCAAATTGCTGCTTGAGGGCTTGTATCATATGTATGGATATGACTTCCGAAGCTATGTCAGGGGCTCAATTGGCAGGAGGATTTTAAACCGGATGAAGGCGGAGAGGCTTCCGACCATCACGGCTTTATTGGAAAAAGTGCTCCACGAACCGGGGGTATTGGAGCGTCTGTTGAATGATTTTTCCATCCGGATGACGGAAATGTATCGAGATCCCAGTTTTTTTGCCGCCTTTCGAAACGAAGTGGTGCCTTTGCTTCGAGAGCTTCCTGAAGTCAGGATTTGGCATGCCGGCTGTGCCACTGGTGAGGAGGTTTATTCCATGGCGATCCTGCTGCAAGAGGAGGGTCTAATGGAAAAAACGAAAATCTACGCAACAGATATGAATGAAAAAGCTCTGATGGCTGCGCAAAAGGGAGCGTTTCCGCTTAAAAAGATGCAGCAATATACGAAAAATTACTTGAAAGCGGGTGGGAAAATGGCGTTTTCCGAGTACTATACCACGGACCATCAGTTTGCTTATTTTTCACCCAGCTTGAACGAGAATCTTACCTTTGCCCAGCACAATTTGGTGAGTGACAGCTCATTTAATGAGTTTCATGTGATTTTATGCCGCAATGTGATGATCTATTTTGATAACGCCCTGCAGCAGCAGGTCCACGGTCTATTTTATGACAGTCTGGCGGACGGCGGATTCATTGGACTGGGAAGTAAAGAATCGATTCTAGGGATGCCAAAGGGAATGAAATATGCAGAATTTAATTCGAGTGAAAAAATTTATCGAAAAAAAGTAGATGTCTGACCTGAGTCAGGCATTTTTTTATGTTTGATAGTTACCTCCAGAGGGTATTTCTTTTTAAAAAGACTGTGAGGGGAACAGGATGAGAATAAGAATCGAGATATTCTTTGTCATGATGATGTTTTTCTGCTGCTGGATGGTTCTTTTTACAAGATTCCCTTTTTGGTGGAAAGCAATTGGGTTTAGTTTGTATGCAGGTATCATTTTATACAGTGTGGCAGAATTATGGCTTCAGAATCGTTCCGTACCGAGAACTCTTTTATGGACATGCCTGTTAATGTTGGTCCCGGTAGGAGGCTATATTTTCTATATATTTTCAGGACAATTGCTCTTTAAAGGGGAACTTTTTAAAAGCAAGCGTATCAGTGACCGCGAGCTCTTCGAGGCACTTGGTAAAAAAAAGCGGCCAGTTGAGGTGTCGCCTGAGCTCAATGACCAGCAACGCGGGTTTATCGGTTATCTTGAACGGGTAACTTTAACGGATCAAAACCAGAATACCAGGACCCAAATTTTAAAAAACGGTGAAGAAACCTTTCAGGAGGTGAAGCAGCGGTTGAAGGAAGCGAAGGCCTTTATTCATTTAGAGTATTATATCTTTCGTTATGACCGGCTGGGGCAGGAGCTGATGGATATCTTGAGCGATAAAGTAAAGGAAGGAGTGGAGGTCAGGCTGATCTACGATGCGTTCGGAAGTTACTCCCTTTCTGATCTGGATAGAAGGAAAATGGCTGACTCTGGGATTCAGCTTCACCCTTTTCTGCCGTTGAAATTCGGATGGTTTACGCAAAAGTTTAATTTCCGCAATCATCGAAAGATTATTGTCATTGATGGAAAAATTGGATTTGTCGGCGGGTTGAATGTGGGAGTGGAATATCTTGGGGAGGATAACAAGATTGGGTTTTGGTGTGATACGCATGTTTTGCTGGAAGGGGAAGCGGTCCAGACACTGCATGCTGTTTTTTTATTAGATTGGAAATATGTCTGCGGTGAAAAGCTGTTTGAAGATCCCCGCTATCTCAAGGCGCTGCCGGCTGAGGGGGATGGCCGCGTACACGTGGTCGCTACTGGACCGGAAACCCGTGACATGGGTGATCATTTTTATGCGATGATTACATGTGCAACTGAATCGATATGGATTGCGACACCGTACTTTATTCCCAATCAGACCATTATGACGGCACTGCGGGTGGCGGCGAAAAAGGGCATTCAGGTCCGGCTAATGGTGCATGAGAGCAATGACGGTTTTCTCACCCAATATGCCACTCAATCCTATTTTCCGGAACTTCTTCGTGCGGGAATTGAGCTCTACACCTACCAAAAAGGCTTCTTACATAAAAAGGTAATCATTGTCGACGGTGACATCGCCTCAATCGGAACGGCAAATATCGATTTGCGAAGTTTTCATTTGAATTTTGAGGTTCATTTGTTTTTAACAGGTACCGACAGCATTGATGACCTGGTTAGTCATTTTGAAGAGGACCTTAAAGACTGCAGCCGGGTCAGGCCGGTTGCTTTTTACAAAAGAGGGCTGGACGTTAAATGGAAGGAATCCTTTGCCAGGCTGTTCTCGGGTGTCCTCTAACACAGTTCAAAGGCATCTGTCTTGCGCAGATGCCTTTTTTAAGAGCATAAAAAAAGAAGACTGCAGCATTTGCAGTCTTCATTTCTTCCTATATTATACGTTTCGTCTAATCATTCGGAGCACAAGGCTTAGGATAAGTACAAAAACAATGGCACCGAGGAGTGCTGGTAAAATGTAAAAACCCCCTATTACAGGTCCCCATCCGCCTACAAGCGAACCAATCCAGGCCCCGATGAACCCTGCAATGATATTTCCAATTACGCCGCCTGGAACATCACGCCCCAGAATCAGTCCAGCCAACCAGCCGATAACTCCTCCAATAATTAATGACCATATAAATCCCATGAAAATCTCTCCTTTCTGTTTTTTCGTGAGTATGGTTAGTACATACCCGCCATTTTCAGCCTCTAAACTTATAAATGAGTAACTTGTCACGATTTTGTTCCACACGTTCTATTAAGGTGTTCTCATTGTTGTTCATAAGCGTTCCCAGATAACGCTGGCAAACTTTTAATTCATAAGATAATTGAATAAATCCTTCCCGGTCTCGATTATCCAGACACTGATCGATTTTTTGTTTTAACAAACTAATCTTTGTAATTAACTCTGCCTTTTTCTTCATTTTATACCTCCCAATTATTCTTTTTTAAAATAACTAAAGGTTAAATACCCCAATATCTGATCACTTAAACTTTTAAAAAAAATAGGTTTCGTTTATTTACAGAGTGGATATATAACTGGTACAAGCTGACACATCAGCTGACTATAACGCTTGAGGAGGAATGAAAATGGAAACTTTAAAAATTGTAGAAAATGGAGTCGAAGCAAGAAAGGAAATCGCTCAATTTCAGATGCAGGGATTTACGAAGGACGAAATTTATTTATTCGCTCATGACCATAACCGTGCTGAACATCTTACAGAAGCACTGAATATAAGCGCAATTGGTGTGGGAGAGCAGGGGGTCCTTGAATCGATTGCCAACGTATTTCGTTCCAGGGGAGATGAACTGCGATCAAAGTTAGAGTCACTGGGGTTATCAGGTCATGCTTCGGAGCTTTGTGAAGAACAAATGGATCATGGAAGAGTCATTGTCATCGCATCTAAATCGGCTTAATCTCAGGTTAATAAAAAAATAAGAGGTGAAATAATCATGAAAAAGTCTGATCAAAGCGTAGAGAAATTAAAAGGTATGCGTAAACGAGCTAGACCTAAAAAAAGTGAGAGCCACTCACTCATGCATTATTTTAAAAAACCGATTATTCATAAGGAGATACACGGGGACAGGGTTTACGTTCCATTAAGAATCAGCAGGATTTGGAATGGAATCTAAATTCACATACACCTATTAACTGCCTAAACACTGATTGTTACCACATAACCAGTGTTTAGGCAGTTAATGCGTTAAAAATTTGCTATAATAAAAGTGGAACTTTTTAGGATTTCATACGTCAGTATGGTATGCACTTATTTTATGCATAAAGGCAGTATTTTGCATAAATGGTGACAGGCACCAAAAGGGGTGATAAGATGGAGAATTTTGGACAAATGGCCTTGTTGAGTATTTTCTCGCACCTGGTGTTTATTGCGTTGGCGTGGTGGGCGCTGCAGTCGATTCGCTTGGATAAGCTGCTGAAACCGAATCATATTTTTCAGGCACGATTGCTTTATATATTGTTGTCTATTGTTATTGGATCATCGGTTAGTAATTTTTTCCTAGACTACCTTCAATGGTCAAGGCAGCTGCCCTTAATGTTACAATACATACAACTGGTAAAAATTTAGGTCTTCGTACATGTATCTTTTTCAGGAAAAATTGGGTACAATTCTCTTTGTGTGAAAAAGTAAACAAAGCTCACAGCTTAGAAATAGATGGTAATCTGGTTAAAGCAATGCGAATTTGCTTAAATGTGAAAAACATCACGCAAACAAATGAACCAATCTAGAGCGGATAAATGAGTAATTTCTCAAAAAGTCTTCCACAAAATCAAAAAGCTTGTCCAAAAGTGTCGACATTTCCCAAGTATGCTATGCCTCCCCTTGGTAACAATGGTAGTAAGGGGGAGAGTAGAGATGAAGAGAAATACAAAGGTACTTTTAAGTATAAGTTTAGTGATGATTGTTGGTTTGATGGTGTTCCTTGGCAGTCGGATGACGGAGGCCAGCGGCGAGCTCGATTTGGTAAGAATCGCCGGCGCTTTTCAAACAGAAGATATTTTGCTCGAAGAATGGTCGTTTTATGCAAGGGAGCATTTGGTTGACCTGAGTACAGAGAAAGAAGTGCAGGAATATGTGAAGGAGCTTCAGCAAAAGTTTCCTGATTGGGATTGGTCGACAAGTGAGACCAGCGACAAATGGGAAGTAACAGCAGTTTCTCCGACTTCAAAACACCACACAGAAATGCTTCAAATTATGGCAACCCACACAAAACAACCTGCAAGTGCGTATATAGTATATAGGGTCAGTGGTAAAAAGTGGAACGAGGAGATGGAGTCCTTTTTCACGAAGAATCAATTTAAAAATAGGCTATCTGACATATTTCGAGGGAATCCAACAGTTTTCTCTGGTATGAAGGGTAGTATCAGTGATAAGATTGATAAGGCTGTACCGACTATTGCAAGTGATTTAATGGAAATTTTTAAAGCAAAAGAAATCGAAGCGTTAAAAGAGGATAATTTCATGTCTGTATCGGCGAACTCGCCGATGTTTACAGACTCCATAGCGCAGGACATGAATTTACAAATTGGGATACGCTCCGAAGGATTGGGCGGTAGGACTACCATAGTAGTTGGCACACCAATCATTACGATTGAATATTAATATAGAGAAAATGGACGCGGAGGGGAATACTCTTGGAAAAGATCATCGTCCGCGGCGGACAAAGGCTTTATGGATCGGTTAAAGTAGAAGGCGCAAAAAATGCGGTCCTGCCTGTACTCGCTGCCACATTATTAGCAAGTGACGGAAAAAGTGTAATTCGTGATGTACCTACACTCTCCGATGTATACACAATTAATGAAGTATTGCGCAACTTGAATGCTGAAGTTGCCTTTGACAATAATACAGTTGTCGTTGATGCATCTAGAGTGTTGAAAGAAGAAGCGCCTTTCGAATACGTTCGTAAGATGCGTGCGTCTGTCCTCGTGATGGGCTCACTATTAGCACGCAATGGTCGTGCACGTGTGGCTCTGCCAGGCGGATGTGCGATTGGTTCTAGACCGATTGACCAGCACCTTAAAGGCTTTGAAGCCATGGGCGCTAAGGTTAAAGTAGGAAATGGATTTATCGAAGCGGAGGTTGAAGGCCGCTTAAAGGGAGCAAAGATTTACTTGGATTTCCCAAGTGTCGGTGCAACAGAGAATATCATGATGGCTGCAACGCTTGCCAAGGGTACGACAATTATTGAGAACGTAGCAAAGGAACCGGAAATCGTTGACCTTGCTAACTTCTTGAATAAAATGGGCGGAAATGTCCGAGGCGCAGGCACGGGCACTCTTCGTATTGAAGGTGTCGATGTATTGTTTGGCGCTGAACATCATATTATTCCTGACCGTATTGAAGCGGGAACCTTTATGGTTGCCAGCGCGATTACGGGTGGAAATGTATTGGTACAAGGTGCTGTCCCTGAACACCTATCATCTTTAATTGCAAAAATGGAAGAGATGGGCGTTACGATTATTGAAGAAGGTGATGGCGTTCGCGTCATCGGTCCTGAAAAGCTTAAGGCTGTTGATATTAAGACAATGCCGCATCCTGGCTTCCCAACAGATATGCAATCTCAAATGATGGCTCTTCTGCTTCGTGCGGAAGGAACATCAATGATTACCGAGACGGTTTTCGAAAACCGTTTCATGCATGTGGAGGAATTCCGCCGGATGAATGCTGATATTAAGATTGAAGGGCGTTCTGTTATTTTAAACGGACCTTCTAACTTACAAGGTGCGGAAGTTTCTGCTACAGATCTTCGTGCCGCAGCGGCTCTAATTTTAACAGGGTTGGTTTCTGAAGGTAACACACGCGTAACAGAATTAAAGCATTTAGATCGTGGATATGTAAACTTCCATGGAAAACTAGCTTCTCTAGGCGCAGATATCGAGCGAGTGAAGGAAGCAGAAGAAGTTTTCCCAGAAGTACAAAGCTTTATTACGGACTTAAACGCTTAAAATTAAAATAAATAATCAGCCGAAGAGGGTATCTGGGAGATGCATTCTTCGGTTTTTTATTATATGTTATTTTTAGAAAATTCAGTCATCTATTTTTTGTCATAAATGCTTGTCCGCCTCCATATGATGGAATGAGAAAGCGCCCAGTTCGGATGCGCAAATTTCATAATTGGAGGCTCCTACATGAAAAAATTCAAACCACTCATCCTACTAGCGTCATTCTTATTTGCCCTCACCCTGCTCATTCCAGCGATCCTAGTGCTACCGTTCGGGGATGGGAAGGCAAGCGGCAAATTAGGTGAAGACCTAACCAACAAAGCCCCAAATTCCGAAACTGCAGACAATCCATCAAAAGACTCCGCCGTTGAAGTTGCGGTTTACCGCACTTCTGCAGGACAAATCGATAACGTTCCACTAGAAGAATACCTTGTCGGGGTTGTAGCAGCTGAAATGCCTGTTGAATTCAAGGAGGAAGCCTTGAAGGCACAAGCTTTAACAGCTCGAACGTATATTGTTAAAAAAATGCTTAGCAAAGACAAAATTGGTGTTCCAGAAGGTGCACAGGTAACGGACACGCAAATTCATCAGGTGTATTTGAGTGAGGAGGAAATGAGAGAAAACTGGGGAATGGAGTTTGAAACGAACTATTCGAAGATTCTTTCTGCAGTTCGGGATACGAGCGGGCAGATTTTGACGTATGACGGTCAGGCCATCGACGCCTCCTTCTTCTCCACGAGCAATGGCTACACCGAAAACTCAGAGGATTACTGGCCAAATGAAATGCCTTATTTGCGGAGTGTCTCAAGCCCATGGGATAAACAATCTCCAAAGTTTAATTCTGTTAAGGAAATTAGTGTTAAACAATTTGAATCGGCGCTAGGGGTAAAGGTTGGATCTAGCGGGACACTTGGAAAAATTGTTGAGCGCACCGCGGGCAAGCGGGTTGCGAAAGTAGATTTTAGCGGCAAGGTTCTGACCGGGAAAGAAATTCGTGAAAAATTGGATTTAAGGTCGTCTGACTTTGAATGGGAGCGGAAAGGAAACAGCATTGTGATTACCACTCGCGGCTTTGGACACGGCGTCGGCATGAGCCAATACGGCGCAAACGGTATGGCTGCTGATGGGAAGGATTATCAAGAGATTGTGAAGCACTATTATCAGGGTGTAGAAGTAACAAATGCGGATACTATGCTTGCTACGATTACGGCGAAGAAATAGATTGTGGTGGAGTCAGGCACTTGCGGTGTCTGGCTCTTTTTTTGTGCATTAGGGGGTGGTGAATTGGTTAGGCAGATAAACAAAGGGGATATGCAGGTGAAATGGAATCTATGCAGGAAAGAGAACAGAATTGGCAGGTGAAGGACCTATTTTTGCAGGTAAGAGATTTTTTATCTAAAAAAGGTCATTAAAAAACACACCTTGAACTTAGAATCTACGCTTTATAATGAACTTAATATCCATATATTGGAAAATTAATTACCTGAGCCAGGCAGCTGCCTTGCTTTTTCAGTGTTGAGTGATGGCG
>NZ_NPDD01000048.1 GCF_002272245.1 Bacillus sp. 7884-1
TGGACCCATTTTGGCGGGTAAGAAAAAACAACATAATTCTGTAACAACTTTTTAGCAGGTATCCTTCAAGCCAAGGAGGAATTAGTGTAAAAAAAGAAAGGAATGTTGCGAATGATAGCGAAGCCTTGTGTGCAGCCGCCTTGTATTGAAAAGTATCAAATCCTAATAAGGAGGTTGGCGGAAAATGAGTTAGTAAAATTTGATATGGTGACAGACTATAATAATCGGCTGACAGGTTTTCTTGGAGAAGAATCCGTCATGAATTTTCACTTAGAGCCAATTTCGGATCTCAAATTTCAAATTTACCATGATCTCCGCTTATTCCACGGCAATTATTACTTCCAAATTGATATCCTTATCCTGTGTGCATATTTTGCCATGGTGCTAGAGGTGAAAAATTGGGCTAAAGATTGGCACTTCGACAAAGTTCTTCACCAGACCATGGTTGATAAGAATGGGAAAATGGAAAGAACGAAGAATCCTGTTTTCCAAGCAAGGCTGCAGGCGTTTAAGTTGAGGGAATGGCTAAAGCAGCATAATATTACCGGTATGCCCATTCAGTATCTGTTCGTCAACAGTAATGAAAAGTCCAATATCATCATTCAAGACGATAATAAATACAAATGGAATGTTTGTAATAGTGAATACCTGCTAGAAAAGATTGACCAAATAAACAACGATTATAAAATTGAATTATTAGATGAAAAAGAACTGCGAAAAATAAACAAGCTCCTATTATCCAATCACACTCCTGAAAAGATTGACCTTTTACAAAAGTATCATTTAACATCCAATCAAATTCTGACAGGTGTTCACTGCCCAGAATGCAACTATTTACCAATGAACTATTATGCTGGGACGTGGAAGTGTCCAAAGTGTCGATTTCAATCAAAAACAGCCTTCATAAATACACTCCATGATTATCTTCATATCATTAATCCCTCAATCACCAACGCTGAGGCACGAAGATTTTTACAAATCAATTCACCGAAAATGGCCCATCACTATTTAACGTCAATGAACTTAAATAGTACAGGGAAATTCAGGTCCAAAATTTACCACCAATAAAAAACCACCGCACAACCCGCGCAGTGACTACAATTTCCTCACGAATCCAAGCATCTTCCCTAACCTCATAAATCGACCTTTAAACAACGCACCCCGAATAAAATAAAAACATACTAGGATCCCGGTGACGTCTTTTACGAGGTCAATCCAGGACGCTGAGCGGTAAGCGTAGAAGGATTGGTGTATCTCATCTGTTAACCCGTAGAGACCTGCTAGGACGGCACAGAAGACGTTGAGACGCGCAGTGAACGGACCCATCCGTGTGAGAAAGGCCAAAACTAGTAATACATATAGAATGGCGAACTCTATTAAATGCAGAGATTCCTTAATGGTCCGGTCGAGCGTGGAATCGGGGATTTCGACAAAGTGATTGGATGGAAGACTCGACATGATCCAGATGGCTCCCATATAGAATAAAGGCAGGATTCGCAAGATCCATTTGAAGACTTTCATAAAAATGTTCCTCCAAAAAAATAAATTTTTAACAATGATGCATAAAAACTTCGGTACTTTCAAAAAATAAGTGGAAAAAATTTTTTGACTAGTGTATATAATTCTACTTATCTGTTCAGAATGATTGCTGAGGTGATGAAAATGAGAGAGGAAGAAAACAAGCGATCTTCTCAAGGTTCCAGCGTTAAACGCTTTTTCAAAAAGCGTTGGGTATTTCCAGCCATTTATATTGCAAGTGCAGCAATCATTTTGACAGGTGTTCTTTGGTTCCAAGGCAGCGACAATGCAACAGACAAATACGATTACGAGTCTTCTGACCTAACAGGTAAAAAGAACGATGCTCCAGCACTTGAGGTTAACTCAAGTCTAGAAAACCTGAAAATGCCAGTGAAGAATCCAATGGAGACAACAGTCAAAATGGAATTCTATGATGACAAAGCAAGTAAAGAAAAACAAGAAGCGGCTATAGTAGTTTACAACAATAATTATGAGCCGCATACTGGTATTGACTTTACATCCAAAGATGGCGAAACTTTTGATGTAGTATCTGCCCTAAGCGGGAAAGTTACTAGAGTCGAAGAAGATGCTACCCTTGGTAATGTCATTGAAATTGAACACGATAAAGGTATTATAACAAAATATCAGTCGGTTAAAGATGTGAAGGTTAAGGTTGGCGACAAAGTTAAGCAAGGACAAGTTCTTGCCATGGCTGGACAAAGCTTGTACCAAGAAGAAGCTGGAACGCATGTACATTTTGAAATCCGTAAAGATGGTATCCCAGTAAATCCAACTGACTTTTTTAACAAACCAGTAAGCGAATTACAGGAAGAAACTGCAGCGGATGAAAATACAGAAGATAAGAAGAGTCCGAAACAACAAATGATTGAGGACCCTGCAAGTGATGAGTCAACTCCATCAAAGGAAGAAACTCCTTCAGATGAAGATGCTCCATCCAAGGATGAATCTTCTGAGTCAACAGACAAAACAAACTCTTAATAATCAACAAAGGGGAAAGGGGAATCTACCTTCCTCTTTTTTTGTGTTCTTTTGCCCACGTTTTATTTGCATAAATATGGTAAACTGGTGGAAAAAGGAGGGATCTTTTTTGAAAAAAATAATAGGACTGCTGGTGATGCTTGTTCTCTTCGCGATGGTGGCGCTTGGCTGCGACAAGGAACCCACGCCGCAGGATCGATTCGACGCATACATAAAGCTATGGAATGAGCAAAAGTTTGATAAGATGTATGACTACCTTACAGAGGGCTCCAAAGAGGTAATCTCGAAGGAAGACTTCACCACCCGCTATCAAAAAATCTACGATGACCTACAAATTACAGACTTCAAGATATCCTTTGATAAGCCAGGTGAAGAAGAGCTGGCCAAGGATCAAGACAGTATTACATATGATTTTTCCGCTTCTATGGACAGTATCGGTGGACCTATCGAATTTACACACAAGGCTAAGATGAAAAAAGAAGAACGTGATAAAAAGAATAACTGGTATGTGGACTGGAACACAACATATATTTTTCCGCAATTGAAGGATGGCGACAAAATCGGGATTAGCAACAGTAAGCCTAAGCGCGGGCAAATCTTTGACCGGGCAGGAAATGGGTTAGCTGTGAATGGACAAGTGTATGAGGTTGGGGTGGTCCCTGGAAAGCTTGAGGGGCAGGAGGAGGCTGTTATTCAGCAATTATCCAACCTGTTAAAAATGACACCTGAGCAAATCAACAAAGCACTTAACGCCAGCTGGGTGAAGCCCGATTTGTTTGTGCCGTTAAAGAAGATATCGCTGGACGATACGGAGCGTATCGCTCAGTTAATCGCCTTAGAGCCGGTGCAAACCAAAAAGGTGGAAGCACGGATTTATCCCTATAATGAAGCGGCGGCTCATCTAATCGGTTATGTCGGCTCGATTACCGCTGAAGAGCTTGAAAAGGTAAAGGATAAAGGCTATACAAGTAATGACGTGATTGGAAAAAGAGGGCTTGAGGAAGTCTTTGACGAGCAGCTTAAAGGACATAGCGGCGTGAAGATCACGATTAAAAAGCCGGATGGAGCTACAGAAACACTAGCTGAAAAGCCGGTAGAGGATGGGAAGGATATATCGCTTACCATCGATATCGACCTGCAGGCAAGCCTGTATGCCGAGCTTGTTGGTGAGGCGGGTGCAGGAGCAGCGATAGACCCTGTGAGCGGTGAGACGCTGGCACTTGTCAGTTCACCTTCGTTTGATCCAAATCAAGCCACCCTGGGCTTCTCAGGCGATGAGTGGAAACAACTTCAGGACAATCCGCAAAAGCCGCTAACGACCAGGTTCAACAAGGCCTATGCACCAGGTTCAGTATTTAAACCGATTACAGCTTCCATTGGGCTCACAAACAAGATCATCACACCAGAGCAAACGATGGAGATTAAGGGATTGAAATGGCAGAAGGGTGCCTCGTGGGGCGACTATTTTGTGACGAGGGTTCATGAAGCCAACCCTGTTAACTTAGAAAAAGCGATGGTCTTCTCGGACAATATTTATTTCGCGCAAACAGCTTTGGGAATCGGGAAGGACCCATTTATAAAGGGACTAAAGGAATTTGGCTTTGAGGAAGAATCGAATTATCCATTCCCGCTTGAAAAATCAACCATTGGGAATTTGGATAAAGAAATTTCTTTAGCAGATTCAGGATATGGTCAGGGGCAGATTCAAATGAGTATCGTTCATTTGCTCGAAACCTATACACCATTTGTAAACGGTGGAAATATGGTTAAACCTAGTCTATTGCTTGACGTTGAAAAAAGTGAGAAAACAGTGGTTTCACCTGAAATCTCCACAACGGTTTCTTCATTGTTAAGGAAGGTCGTCGGTGACGCGGATGGAACGGCGCATTCAGCTAATATCGCAGACTATCCACTAGCCGGAAAAACCGGAACAGCTGAAATCAAAGAGAAGCAGGGCGAAAAAGGAACGGAAAACGGCTGGTTCATCGCCTACAATTCCGACTCTCCGGGATTAATGGTCGCAATGATGGTAGAAAATGTCCTAGGTCGCGGCGGTTCTCAGATTCCTGTGAAAAAAGTGAAAAATGTCTTTATGCAAATAAAATAAGCCAAAACAGAAACCAGCTGCTGGTTTCTGTTTTTTTTTACGTGTTAGGATATTTAAACTAGAACTAGAAAAAATACTAGTAAAAAGACAGGAGAACCAATTTGTCCGAAAATCCTCAAGCCCGAAGATACAGAGCACATTTATCTCAATTTACGACATCTGTTCTTCAAAAAAAGAACCCATGGATAGTTGCCTTTTTTGCCTTTTCTTATCCTGGTTTTGGCCATCTATTACTGCACCGCTATATCGCTGGGTTTATTCTAATCCTCTGGGAAATGTTTATTAATGACATGGCAAACGTGAATCTCGGAATTTTATATACACTGACCGGTGACTTTACGAAAGCCAAAGAAGTAATGGATGAACGCTGGCTTATGCTTTATGTAGGAATCTATATGTTTGGAATCTGGGACAGCTATCGGACCACGGTGGACTTAAACAAACAATATATATTAGCCGATCACGAGGATGCCTCCATTCGTCCGACTACCATGGGTGCATGGGATATAAACTTCATGGATAAGCGTATACCCTGGGTCGCCGTCACTTGGTCCGCACTATTCCCAGGCTTGGGTCATCTTTATATCCATAAAGTGATTTCAGGATTTTTTATTTTTGCCTACACCGTTGCCATCATGTATTTTGGTCATATTCCAGAGGGAATTCAGTTCACCATGCTCGGCAAGTTTTCGGAGGTAAAAAAGGTTGTAGATATGCAGTGGCTCATCTATCTGCCATCCATCTATTTTTTTATACTTTATGATGCTTATCATTCAACAGTGGATTACAATCTACTTTTTGAAAATGAAATGAAGAAATTTTTACGAGAAAATTATCAAAAGAAAAAGTTCATATTTCCGTTCTGAAAAGGTGAGATGAGTGGATGTTTGTTATTGCGACGTTTGAAAATTCTCTTTATATTGAATTAGCCATTACAGCACTAAAACAGCAGGGGATTTCAAAGGAATTAATATTAGCGGCCCCGCTTGATAAGCGTAAGGAAATGAGGGGGTTGTTTGATACCATCCACAAATCAGATGGATTTAGTCTGTTTGACGGACCTGCGATTTTAGGAACCTGCTTGATGCTGCTCGGTGCGATTTATGGGTATGTCCTCGAATGGGGGCCGATTCTATGGGGGATTATTGGGGCGGTTTCAGGTTTGCTGTTAGGGTTTCTATTGAAAATGCTTCTTCTCAGGAAAAATAAAAGAGGGAGTGGAAAAATCACATCAGAAATTGTCCTCATGGTTCGTTGTGAGGACCACAAATGGGAACAGGTAGAAAAATTATTATGGGACCACTTTGCTCTGGGTCTAACAAAAATATAAAATACCACCTCTTATTTAGGGGTGGTATTGGTATTTTTCAAGGTCAATGGTTCCGTTCAATCCAATTTCAATTCCTTCACTTTCGAGCGAGAAAAGCTGTTCATGGTAGGATTCATCGTCCTTGAGGGCGATTTGGCCTTTGGAATTAACGACACGATGCCAGGGAAGATGGTGCTTCCTGCTCATCGAGTGCAGGGCTCGAACGACCTGCCGTGCCGCACGAGGGCTTTCAGCTTCTCTGGCTATTTGTCCATAGGTCATGACTTTGCCTTCAGGGATATTTTTAATGATTTCTATGACTTTTTCTGTAAAAGGCTGCATATTTCGAATTTCCTTTCAGTCTAACTTCCCCCATTATATAATATTCTGTTAGAAAGACAGTGAAAAAATTATCGTTGAAACAGTGTAATAGGGTAAAAAATCCATAAAATGAACAAAAATTATTATTTTCAATAAAATTTTCATTCGACATTTACTACTGACAAATTTCTCAGGAAATAATCTAAAAGGCTCCTTATTTCCAAAATAAACCTATATATCATGCGGTCTCTAGCTCTTTCGTCAAATTGTCGAACTGGTGGCAAAAATCAATTGAAATGTCTGATTTTTCAAATAATTACTGAGCAGCCTTGTCCTTATTGTACATTTCGTGCATATTCCCGTATCCAAGCTAATAAAATGGTTACAAACCTTTACAAAGAGAGTGTTAGAGGTGAAGAGTCGTTTGAGGCTTTTGTGGATTCAGTTGGGGACATGATTATTCATTATATTACCGCATAATTGCATAAATGGTGACAGGCACCGTGTGCAATTTGTGGATGCAGTATTTCGTCTTAGTGATAAGCGGGTCTCATTTCGCACTTCTCACATCCAATTTAGGGAGGGCGAGTGGTGTGCACGATTACATCAAAGAGAGAACTATCAAGATTGGAAAGTATATCGTGGAGACGAGAAAAACGGTTCGTGTGATAGCGAAGGAGTTTGGCGTATCCAAAAGTACTGTCCATAAAGATTTGACAGAGAGACTTCCTGAAATAAATCCTGAACTGGCAAATGAAGTAAAAGAGATACTAGATTATCATAAATCGATCAGACATCTCCGGGGTGGAGAAGCGACAAAGATGAAATATCAGAAGGAAGAAAAAGAGGGTGAGGCCGTTAAATAGGCCGACTTTCAGAAAATCTCTCGTGAAAAAGAAAAAATGTTTTGAAATGGCCATTTTCAAGGACTTCTTAGTGCATTCTAAGAAAGTCGGGGAAAGGGCCATTTTTAATGGCCAAAAAGGCAGCATTCTCTTTCAATAAATTTTTTCCGACAAATTTCTACGTTTTTTGTGTTAACAGTATGGAAATTTTAAGGAATATGATACAATTAACAATTAGGAAAGTATGACCGTTTCAAGGAGGAAAGAAAAGAGAATGTTTGCTAGGGATATTGGGATTGATTTGGGAACGGCTAACGTGTTAATCCACGTAAAAGGCCGCGGAATTGTATTGAATGAGCCATCTGTTGTTGCAATAGATAAAAATACGAATCGTGTTCTGGCAGTCGGAGAAGAAGCTCGCCGTATGGTCGGACGTACACCTGGGAACATCGTCGCGATTCGTCCGTTGAAAGATGGAGTAATCGCTGACTTTGACGTAACAGAAGCAATGTTAAAACATTTTATTAATAAGCTTAATGTGAAAGGCTTTTTATCCAAGCCGCGTATTCTGATTTGCTGTCCAACGAACATCACAAGTGTGGAGCAAAAAGCAATCAGAGAAGCAGCTGAAAAAAGCGGCGGAAAGAAGATTTACTTAGAAGAAGAGCCGAAAGTGGCAGC
Organism: Bacillus sp. 7884-1; assembly: GCF_002272245.1. Classification (GTDB taxonomy): domain Bacteria; phylum Bacillota; class Bacilli; order Bacillales; family Cytobacillaceae; genus Neobacillus. Next base: position 7,781 of record NZ_NPDD01000048.1, read on the forward strand.
GATTGGCGCCGGGATGGATATTTTCCAGCCAAGCGGTAATATGGTCGTTGATATCGGCGGCGGAACAACGGATGTAGCGGTTCTTTCAATGGGCGATATTGTTACTTCATCCTCCATTAAAATGGCCGGCGACAAGTTCGACATGGAAATCCTCAACTACATCAAGCGTGAGTACAAGCTATTGATCGGTGAACGTACATCTGAGAATATTAAAATCAACATTGGTACCGTATTTCAAGGATCACGCTCGGAAGAAATGGAAATTCGCGGACGAGACATGGTCAGCGGCATGCCGCGTACGATTACCGTCCGTTCAGAAGAAATCGAAGGTGCACTTCGTGAGTCTGTGTCAGTTATCGTTCAGGCTGCAAAAAGCGTTCTTGAACGTACACCGCCAGAACTATCAGCAGACATTATCGACCGCGGCGTTATCTTAACAGGTGGCGGAGCATTACTTCACGGTATTGATGCTTTGCTGGCAGACGAGTTAAAGGTTCCGGTCCTTGTGGCTGAAAATCCAATGGACTGCGTGGCAATCGGAACAGGTATTATGTTAGACAACATTGACCGAATTGCGAAAAGAAAACTTGGATAACAGGTAGGACATCTTACCTTATAAAAGTCTAATGACCTCAAAAATCATTGGGCTTTTTTATTTGGTGAAAATTTTGTACAAAGGGTACTGGGAATCGGCACGAACCTCAGTATCAAATAAGATTATTCGCCACTTTTTGCCATGGAAATACTTTTTCTGCAAAAAATTACTGCTAATTCCCTCCTTATTTTATAAAATAGAGTATAATATTAGGTAAAATGAAAAATCGGGCAAATTAAAGGTCCATTACTATATAGAGGATTTCGGTTAAAGGGGAATAAGAGATGTCAGTTAATCATCTAAAACAGGTGAAGACGAGGGAAGAGCATAAAAAGACAAAAGAAGATGGGCGCAAGGCTGTAGAAGGCACAACCACTCAAAATGCTTCTAAAGTCAAAAGTGCTCAAAAAGCCCGAAAAGCTGAAAGTACGAATAAGAGAATTCGAATCCGCCTTATTCCAATTTGGCTGAGAATTGTCTTATTGGTCATTTTTACTGGCGTTTTTGCAGTTGCAGGTGCCACGGTTGGGTACAGTGTGCTCGGAAATGGAAAGGCCGGAGATGTCTTAAAAGGGTCCACTTGGACACATATTATTGATTTAGTTGAAAAAAAATAATCGAGGAAGGGCTCACTTGCCCTTCCTTTTTGTATACTCTTAATAGTAAAATGTATGTATCTGTTCCTATGAGGAGGTACTAAAAATGTTAGATGTAACACAAATAAAAGAAATCATTCCCCATCGTTATCCATTTTTGCTCGTAGATAAAATTTTAGAAATAGAAGAAGGGGTAAGGGCTGTTGGGATTAAAAATGTAACAGCAAATGAAGAATTCTTCAATGGCCATTTTCCTGATTATCCGGTAATGCCAGGGGTGCTAATCGTCGAGGCGCTTGCACAGGTTGGTGCGGTGGCTGTATTGAAAAAAGAAGAAAATCGCGGGAAATTAGCCTTTTTTGCAGGAATTGATGGCTGTCGTTTCAAGAGACAAGTAAAGCCAGGGGATCAGCTTCGACTTGAAGTCGAAATTATTCGCCTGCGCGGACCGATTGGAAAAGGTAAAGCGGTGGCGACAGTGGATGGTGAAATCGCCTGCGAGGCTGAAATCACTTTTGCGCTAGGAAAATAATCGGGGGAATCCTCCCGGTTTTTTTTTTTTGTAATAGTCCTAAAAAACTTGGGGAAAATAACAACAGACCAATAAACGGGTCAATATTTTTCCTATGGAAAGGGGCTTTTACATTTGAAGAAAAAGCTGTTTTTATTGCTAGCAAGTGCGCTACTATCAGGATTTATGTTAGCAGGTTGTAATAATAATGATGATGATCAAAATCCACCGCCGCCGGTGAACGATGAAGTCGATACACCACTTGATGATGATAACAATCTTGATGGTAACGACAACAACGGTGATGATGGATTAAATAACACCAATACTCGTTTCAATAATGATAACGACAATAACGGGTTAAACAATAGAAACACTCGTTATAACAACAACGACAGAAACACTGGTACTGACAAAGACATGATGAGAGACAGAAACACAAATCGCGAAGATATCATCGAAGACGACCGTGATATGAACGACCGCGACAATAAAGACGAATAGAGTACATGGGGCAGGCTGAATCAGCCTGCCCTTTCATTATTCGTGTTTAAATTTTAACTTCGGTTTACTTTTCATTTTATCCTTGAATTCTTCGAGTAAAGCCTGACCGCCAAGCCCTTTTTCAAGCAGGCTGTCGAGTAGTAACTCAGAATAATCACTCCTGTTTCGGCGCAATTGACCTTCGAACAGGACACTAATATGTTTTTCAAATTTGTGAAGTGAGGCAATTCTCGTTTGGAAATAAGCAGGTGCGTTTTCGCGCTTCGTAATCACCGCTTGTACGATTACTTCACGGCTTTGCTCGTGGACTTCCTTAAAGTAATCATACAAGGATAAATCCGTATAGGCCTCAAGCAGCCAGCTGGCACGTTCGTTTTCTTTGTTGATTATTAGTCCATCTTCTAATGGAATTTCCACTGTATTCCCACCGTCAACAACTTCCAAAGCGACTAACTTAAAGGTTTTCATCAGCGTTACCTCCGGTTTCGATTCTCGGGTCACATTTTCTAAATTATAACATATTCGTACTAGAAACAAATGTCGAAAAATATTTGTCGCATTTTGCAAGTTAGCACTTTTGTAACAAAAGGCCTTCCAAACTCGGTTTTTATCCTAGATAAAATCATGAATTTGATGGTAGAACCTCGTCGGAAATTTTCGTATCACAATTTTACAGGAAGGTTCCTGAGGGGCTATGATTAAGCCATCAAAAGGAGAGGAGAATGGGTATGATTAATCAAGTCACAATCGTCGGAAGACTCACAAAGGATCCGGAGTTAAGGAAAACAAGTGAAGGGCTGTCGGTAACGTCTATCACCTTGGCTGTTAGCCGTCAATTCCGAAATCAGCATGGGGAAATTGAGGCGGATTTCGTTCAATGCACCCTTTGGAAAAAGGTAGCTGAAAATACTGCCCAATACTGTCGGAAAGGCTCGATCGTTGGAGTAACAGGCAGGCTGCATTCGCGGCAATATGACAATAAAGAGGGAAAAAGGGTTTATGTGACAGAGGTAGTAGCCGAATCGATTCAATTTTTAGGTGCAAAGCCCAACATCACACCAGCGGGCCCCCCTCCGGTTACGGTTTCCGTTACGAAGGAGGAGCTGCCGTTTTGACAAGTCGTGATGATGTAGCCGCCAGTTTAGAACAGCTGCTTGAAAGTTTGATTAAAATGGTGGGTCGGGCCAATCAGAATAACGACCAACTACAAAAAAGAATGATCGAGATGACTCAAAACACAGAGAGTCTGCAGAAAAGAATTAGTCAGCTAGAATGGATTATGAAAGGGCAGCTAAAGGAACGAGATTACAGCCCTGTCAGAAATTACCCCACACATCCTCACACACACTCACAATCTGAAATTCACGATCATATCTCAGTTCACTTTTAAAAAAATAAAATCCATGTTCTACAATATCTTGAATTATTTTGGTGAAACTAAAATCAACTTTAGGTATCCTTTTGAAAATTTTTCCCCGAAGTTAGAGTATAGAAAAGCTATCACTCTCCAAAATAATCCCCAATCTCCGGCCGAGCAGCGCCGGAATTTTTTTATCTATTTTTCGTATAAATTTTATCCAACAGGGTACAATAGTAGAAAACCCCCTGTGTTTTATTTTTCAAGGCCGCTGATACTAGATCAGCGGCCTATTTTTTAGATATTTTTATGTCTTTTACTAGCTTTAATCTGACAGGTTAATAAATCGATAAAAAATGCTCGACGCTTGCTGATGGAAAAAAGGAGTTATGATATTATTGTCGAATAATAAATGTTGATGTAATTATTTGTCCCACTGGAGGTCAATAAAAGGATGCCAAACTCATTAGTTTTTATCGGGGAACGACCGAGTCACATGGAGATGCAGATCAAAGGTAAACCGGATTTCTACGACGCTATCTTACTATCTAAAAAATCCCACCACCCATCTTCAAACCTTTCCTACCATTCTATCCCTCTTCACCAATCAAGAGTTACCATCCACATACGTGAGAATAACTCCCAATTTAACTGTTATCACCAATCCTTACAGCTAATCGAAGGCGAGAACCAAATTTCCGAGGAGGAAGCTTACGATATCTTCACAAACTTTGCGATTATGGAAGACAACAAGGTCGCATTCTTAATGCTTTCAGGAAGTAAACGAATCAGATTACGAGAAAAAGTGGAACCAAGGGTCTTGTTTGCGTGTGAAAAACAGAAGTGAGAGCTTTCATTCTTTAAAATCGGTGAAGCACAAACAAAAAATAATTTAACAGATTTGCTGGAGATTCATTTCATTGAATTTCCAAAGTTTGAAGAAGTCATGTATTATTTGAATAATCCACTCCATTGCTGGCTGCTATTTTTAAAAGATGATGTTCCTGATTATATTTTAAGGGTGGTCTTGAGGATGGATGTAATTAGTAAAGCTGAGGAAAAGCTGACAATGTTAAGCGCTGACCCTGAGACGAGAAAAGAGTACGAACGGCGGGCAAAGGCTCTATCCGATGAACGGAGCAGGTTAGAAGATGCGAGGGAAAGTGGTTTTGAACTGGGTATAGAGAAAGGCATGGAAATGGCATGGAAAAAGGCATGGAAAAAGGCATGGAAAAAGGGATATTAAGCGTAATTCAAGGTCTTTTGTCAAAAGGAATGCCACTTCATGAAGCCGCAAAGCTTACCCCGTATACCGCAGAGGAATTGAGCAGTATGTTAGTAGAAATGGAAGAATAGCCTTTAAGCATTATTAATTTTCCCTAACCAGGAGGTGGTATCGGTGAATATACTAAATCTTGCAGCTCTCGGCCTGCCATTGGTCATTTTCATTATCGTTTTAATTGGTTTTTTCAAGATGTTCGTATTAAAGAAAAATGTTACAGCAAATTACACACCATTTGATGAAATTACAGGGCAATCACCCATCGTATTCCACCAGGAGCATGAAGTAATCGCCGAGGATGAGGATCAAGGAGAGGGAAAAAGGACCACATCCCTGGAAAAATGATTAACCATATCACATATATTATTACAAAAGAATGACAAATTTTATCGAAAGGGCTCCGGATTTTTTCGGAGCCCTTTTTACGCTGTTCTTATATCTTTCACATTTAGACTAAAACATTTCATATGTAACATATTACGACCCCTTTTCCCCCTTTGCGCGTGCACAAATCGCATAACCCATACCATCAACTCGCGTAAGTATTTCATTTAGAAATAAATACTGTCCACTCCACACGTACAAAAGGGGCAAAATGTCCACGAGTGGTGACAGGCACCGCACCAATTACCTATATTTTTCATCTGTTCACATTGTTTTCCACTGTTATATGACAATTTGTGATAGAGTTTTAATATTTCTGTAATATAACTGGTACATTGGCATGGTATAAATAGATTAATAGAGAAGGGGGAAGCGTATGCAACTTTTAAAGCGTATGATTTTCATGGTTCTAACATGCGTATTATTGGTGTCAGGTACCGTTGTGGCACATGCACAATCAAGTAAGGAAGCTTTACATAGTGTGGAGCAAGAGCTTGAACAAAAGGCGAATGAAAAGAACTCTATTAACCAAGAAATTGAAAAGATTAAAAGTGATATGGAAGCTTTACAATCTTATATAACACAAAATAGAGAAGCATTGGCAGGAACTCAACAGAGAATCGCGGAAACTCAACAGCAAATCGAAAAGAAAAAAGAAGAAATTGTCGTACTTCAAGATAAAATCCATAATCGTAAAGATGTAATGAAAAGCAGGTTAGTGGCCTTGCAAGAGGATGAAAAACTGAATGTAGCCATCAATGTCATTCTAGAATCTAAGAGTGTGGCCGATCTTATTCAACGTGCAAGTGCGGTAACGACCTTGTTTAACGCTGATAATGATATTATTAATGATCAAGAAAATGACCTTGCGCAAATTGAAGCAGACAAACAAGAAATTGCTAAACATGAAGAACAACTGGCTGTAGAAAAGGAAACGCTTTCAAAACAGCAGAATGAACTGGCCTTAAATTTACAAAAGAGACAAGAATCATTAACGGTCATGCAGCAAAAATACAGTCAAGTTGACCAAGAAATGGCTGGAATTCAAGCTGAGTTGACAGCAGCTCAAGAGAAAGTTCGCCAAGAACAAGAGGCTGTAAAAGCAATGAGTATTGCTAATACACCTGCTGCTCCTGCAGCTCCGGCGCCAACGGGTACAGAAATGTATGTAACTTCGACTGCCTATAGCTGGCAATCTTCAGGAAGTATTACGTACATGGGCTATAATATTAAAGAAAATCCAAATATGAAATTAATCGCAGTGGATCCTTCTGTTATTCCATTGGGCTCAAAGGTATGGGTAGAAGGATATGGTGTCGCAATAGCAGGTGATACTGGCGGCGCCATCAAAGGACATAAAATAGATGTATTAATGCCAAACAATGCACAAGCATACGCTTGGGGCAGAAAAACAGTAAAAGTTGTCGTTTTACAGTAGCAATAGAAAAAAGAGATCTGACATCATAAATCGATGTTAGATCTCTTTTTTTGTTTTATCGGATAATGGAGCGAAATTATTTCGCTTACCAAGGTAATGTGCGCTCATATATATGGCGATTTGGATGGGAACAGAGTAGGTATAGCGCCAATTTTTTGGTACATATACACCTAACCAATCAAAGACAGGTTCTCCAACATAAGAGGCTAGGAGTGCAAAGAAAATGGCTTTAAACCAAGGATTAACGTGAGGTTTTACTTGCAGCAACATAATTACCGCAAGGGGCATTAAGGTGACATCCCAGGGAAAGTAGGAAGTACAGGAATAACATGAAACCGATAATGCCAAAAGCCAATTTGGTCTCCTACTATATCTAATAGAACAGAAATCGTCATGATATAAAAAGCAATATACAATAATCGGTCCGTACTTTCCTTTTTCCTTAAAACAAACCAAATGATCCAAGGTAAAATTGTTAAGGCCAAGCCCATCCACCACAAACCAGAAAAAAGGACATGGTCCAGCCAGATATCAATTTTTTTATCAATTAACCCTTCAATTTGGTTTTGATTACGGTCAAGAATTTCAACAACTTTCTCCTTATTCGCCATATCATTACCTCTTAACTTTTTACATTCCTCACATTAGTATTAATCCCAATCCAAAATGTATGCCTTCAAAAAAAAGAAAAAGGTGCCTGTCACCACCGACGGTGGTGACAGGCACCAAATATACATCACTGTATAATCAACCAAATTACTCCAAACCACCACAAAACTACTACCCTAAATACACTAAATCTTTGAGTTCGTCTGTGGAGAGTTCGGTGATCCAGTTTTCGCTTTGGATGATTTGGTCGTTTAGGTGCTGTTTTTTCTCTAGCATGGCGTCGATTTTTTCTTCTAGTGTGCCGGTGCAGATGAGTTTGTGCACATGAACGAAGCGGGATTGACCAATCCGATACGCTCTGTCCGTGGCTTGGTTTTCAACGGCCGGATTCCACCAGCGATCATAGTGAATGACGTGATTGGCCGCTGTCAGGTTCAGCCCGGTTCCTCCCGCTTTCAAGGATAGCAAGAACACAGGGAACTCTTGATTTTGGAACCGCTCAATCATGACATCACGCTGTGCTTTCGGTACACTTCCGTTCAGGAACGGTACCTCTACACCAAATTTCTTCTTGATGGTGGCACGAATCATTTCGCCCATTTCAATATATTGCGTGAAGATAAGACAGCTTTCGCCTGAGTCTAAAACAGCGTCGACCAGGTCGACAAGCTTCTCAAGTTTATTCGAGCGATCGAGGAGCAGTCTGTCAGCTGACTTTTCTTTCAGATAGAGAGCAGGGTGATTACAAAGCTGCTTTAACCGGCTGAGCATTTGCAGGATTAGCCCTTTACGCTCAAAGCCAGACAGCTTTTCAATTTCGGCAAAAGTATCACGGACAAGCTGCTCATACAACGAAGCCTGTTCCGTTGTAAGTGGACAGTATTCTTTTTGCTCCTGCTTGTCAGGAAGATTCAGAGCAACCTCTTCATCCTTTTTCGTCCTCCTCAATAGGAATGGACGGATTAAAGACTGGAGTTCATTAACCTTCTCCTTTTTCTCATCCTTCTCAATCGGAATGACGAACTTTTTCTGGAATTGCCCTAGGCTGCCGAGATAGCCATGATTGGTAAAATCAAAAATCGACCACAACTCGGATAAGCGGTTTTCCATTGGAGTCCCCGTTAAGGCAATATGATGACTAGCTCGCAGCCTCCGAACTGCTTTCGACTGCTTAGTCCCGGCATTTTTAATATTCTGTGCCTCATCAATGGCAATGGAACTCCAAAGTTTTGACTCAAACTCCTCCGTGTCCATATGGCTAAGTCCATAGGAAGTCAGAACGACGTCAGCATCCTTGATTTTTTCCGAAAATGCATCTTCCTTCAGTCGGTTCGAACCATAATGCAAATACACATTCATTTCTGGAGCAAACCGTTCAAGCTCCTTCTGCCAGTTACCAAGAACAGAAGTAGGGCAAATAATTAACGCTGCCTTAACAGGTATTTTTGAAGTAGTGTCCTTTTCCTTAGAACCTTTTTCAGAAACAGCTACGCCTTTGGTGCCTGTCACCACTTCAGATGTCTCCATTTCCGGAAGAGCACTGATTTCATCTTTTACCTTCAAGAGGTACGCGATTAATTGCACGGTTTTCCCAAGTCCCATGTCATCGGCGAGGACTGCGCCAAAACCATATTGTCGCAGGAACCAAAGCCAGCTCATTCCCAGCTGCTGGTAGGGGCGGAGTTCACCCTGAAGTCCTGCGGGAACCTCTTCCAGCGGAATCTCATGTGCTTCAGAAAGCTGTTTTATCATTTTTTTCCACTGGCTGTTCAATTCTATTTGAATTCGTGCGAAGGCTTTTGGATTTTCGAGTTCATCTTCAGTTGGAGGAGTCTCGATCAGCTCCTGCTCAAGTAAATCCCTTACATGTAAGCCCTCTTTCTCAGCACGTTTCATCAAATCCTGAATTTGTCGAATAAAGCCTGGATCGAGCTTCACCCAACGACCGCGAATGAACACAAGTCGACGTTTTTCTTCGACAAGCTGGCCGAACTCTTCTTCGGAAAAGTCGACACCGTTCATGGAAAATCGCCAGTCGAAATCAAGCATTGCCTGCAGCCCGACAAACGACGGGCGGTGGCTGGATGATCCTTTTAATGACGCCTTCACCTTCAAATTAGCATTCTTCATCGCCTGCCACCAGGAAGGAAGCAGAATTTCAACGTCCAAAGCTACAAGGGTTTCACTGGCCTCCGTCAAAAACATCCACGCTTCTTCCTCTGTGAGCCCAGACTTCAATGTCACTCCGTCCTCACTCAGCCAGGGAATTAATCGAGCCCAGCGGCTTTGCTCATTGTCGACCCTCTCTAAATAGGGCTTCCACCGGGCAGGGAGCTTTGCATCCAACTCATATACATCATCGACATTTTTCTTACCACGCAAAAAGACATCCAGGTTCCAAGGGCCTTCTCCGTCTAATGGCTCCTCTAACTTCAGCCCAATCGTGAAGGGAGTATCGCTTTCCTTTATACCAACCCATTCGAGCCAGCTGTCCTCATCAAAATACCTTGCCAGCTCAGCGCCAGAAATGTTTTGTTTTCTCAGTAATGCAAGCTTCGGCCCAAATAACTCTTTCATCGAAGCGTTTCGTGTTAAATAGGCATCTAGGGCATGATCATATAAATCAGAGATGAATTCATGTACGGATCCAGAAGCTTCTTCTTGTGGATCAACTTCCTGTTCCCAAAAAGAAGGATCGAACTCATCCACCACCCTGACAGGAAGCTGCCAACGGAAGTCGCCATTTTCCCAAACAGAAAAGTCCGGCAGCCAGTCTTTCTCGAGAATCCCTTCATGAAGAGCGTGAGCGGCAGCTAAACAAATTTCCGATTGTTCACTCCAATCCCAGTCAATAAACCGGTTGAAGGACTCCTTCGCAAAAAGAGAGACAAGGTGCCAGCCTGTGACTACAACACCTTCGATACCACCCACAGACTCCGTCTCCAGAAGCGTGCCAAAAAAGCTCTCTTCATGGCGGCCGAATAGCACATTCTTCCACTCAGAAGGCGGCAGACCATACCCGTGCTCATCCTCGGCAGCCAGAAGATAACGGCCATCCTCCAATTTAATAGTCAGAAGCTTAACAAATCTAGTCTTCAGCATCGTAATGTTACTCCTTTTACTAGGGTGGGGTATGTGTAAATTTGAAATATAGGGGCTGGGACTTCCAAATATTGTCTAAAAGTCCAAAACCCATTAAAAAAAGTCCAAAACCCTATGAAAAAAGTCCAGAATCTCTCTAAAAAGGTCCATAATCCCTAGAAAATAGTCCAAAACCTCTCGAAAAAAGTCCAAAACATATTATAAGCCAAATCCACCTAAAAATAGTGTAATATCTGGGGGGGGCTGTCCGCCTGAGGTGGACAGTGTCCACGAGTGGTGCCTGTCACCACAGAAAGACAGTGTCCACGAGCGGTGACAGGCACCGATCCAGGCACCGACCCACCTTATTCTTCTATAAGTTTGCTCCGTTTGCATTCTTCGTGGAAGGCGCGGAGTCTTTTGGTTTTTTCCATTAGGGTGTCGAGGAAGTATTGCCAGTCGTCGACTCTTTTGGTTTTTTTGTAAAGGGTGCGCAGTTTTTTTAGGTGTCGGACGGCTGCTTTGTAGCTGGAACGGTTTTTTTGATTGATCTCGTTCAGCGCGGATTGGTGCAGCATTCCAAGCAGTACTTCCGGTTTTTCCTTTTCAATCACCTTGACGCGCTCCCTCGGCAGATCATAGAAATTCCATCCCATGAATGCCTGTAGGTCGCCCCATTTGTCATATTGCTTTCGTTCAAATAGCATATATTCATATTCTGTATAGCTGTATGGCAACGTCGCCAGCATCATCTTTTCGTACAATTCTACCTTCCCGTTTTCTGAAATGTACGGGGTGATCGCCTTAAGGGAAGACCGGGTAAAAGACGCACACGAATGATAGGCGCGCAAAAAGTCTAAATAACCTTTTAGTTTGGCTGATAACAGCTCGATGATAGGGCCAACCCGTTTCCATGCTTTTGTCTGTGACAACAGGTCAATCCAATGAAGCAGATAGGGTGTAATCACCTTATCGTCCATTTTATGAATCAAATCTAATGCCAGTTCATCCTTTTGCTGCAAAAAGCTAATGTGAATCCCGGCAATCATTAACGGATTCGGGTTCTCCCATTCTTGCAGGGATTTCATCCGTTCGTTAATATTTAAGATTTCCTGCTCACGCCATTCCTTCTTTTTAAAAAGGTTCGTCCAAAGAAGACGATAGAGATAGATTCGTTCCTGCTCCAGCCCCGATGACGCTGTCAAAAGCTCAAACACATCATCCTTCAATTGTAAAATAAACTCGTCGAAGTCAAACGGAAGTGATTGAACACCAATCTTTAAGACGAGCTCATCGGCATCCTCGATTAAATTATGGAACACAGAGAGGTATGCGCGTCTAACGACATCCTCTGCAAGCCCCGAATTCTCGGTTAGAACCGCGAGTTTTTTAAATGATACAACAATCCCGACCATTTCATACAGCAGGCGCCACTCTTGTTCAACCGGAGCACTCGCCTTTATCCGCCGTTCGTAAATGTTGAACAGTTCAGCAATAATAAAAGGACTCGAATACTTTTTCGAGTTCAAAATCGTATCGAAGCTCACTTCAAACGATTCAACCCAGCGCCGATAATCAGGCTTCATCACACCGTTCGCCTTGATCAAATCCTTTGCCTTTTGAAGCCCCCAGCTCGCAACGTCATTCTTCTCCTTCATCGGTTCCCGCCACTCGGCAACCCAATCAGCGACGCTTCCGACCCTGCTATATGCCGCAAAAAACACGGCCAACTGATGGCGGCAGATGCCCTCATGAGGGCACGTACAGCTGCTAAACGACAAACGAGCAAAATTCAGTTTCACATAGCAGGGTGTCACATCCTGCACCATTGCCGTAATTTGAGCATTCCATATTTGTAATTGTTTGACCATCCCTTGCCGGTAAAGCATTAAGCCCTTTTGTATAAGCTTCACATCATCGGCAGCATGCGGATGGAACAATTCTTTAATCTCTTCAGCGAGAAGTTCAATCCGTTCGTTAGCAGTCGTTGCTCCCAAAGCCACGACCCCCTTTTTTAGAAAAATCCATATTCCTATATTATACCCAAAAAATGACCGTTCGAGGAGAGAAAAAGGGATTTCTATTCAACACAGGCTTTTTTTGTAAAAAAGATCCCGGTAATCGTGGTCGCTGCCCTATTGGAAATATCAATTGTCTTTATGAAAAACCGGTTATGTACCGTTACGTGCGATATTTAAGTTTTAAGTGCTAAATCCAAGATTTACGTGCTGAATTCCAGATTTACGTGCTGAATTCCAAGTTTATGTGCCAAATTGCCAATTTACGTGCCAAGCCCCAAAATGGATCCACCCAAAAAAAAGTCCAGGCATGTATACATCGCCTGGGCTTAGTTATTTTCCATTTCGGTTGTTATGGTGACGGTTGGAGTTTGTCCCAATTGATGTGAGACATATTCAAACAGGTGTGTGAGGTAGTCCTTAAGCTCGAACCCTTCTTCATTAGCAAATTGTGATAATAGCAATTTAGATTCTTTCATTCTACGTTCCCCCTTAAATTACTTTCTACCATCATTCTTACCAATCTATCATTCTCTTATACATACAAAAAAATCTGGTTCCAATTACCCGCGTTACTCATTATACCGGCATAACTAAAATCCCAATTTCTGTGAATTTTTATCAAAAACTCCCAAACTCAAAAGGAAAGGGAGTACTATATGAGAAAGAGAGGTTGGGCACAATGAGAACTAGACGTGAGTATAAATCCCCTTATGCAGCAGCGGTATGGTCAATGGTTTTACCGGGTTTTGGACAACTTTATAATAAGGATTACATCATTGGCTTTGTGTTGATTGGTTTTGAATTCCTTATTAATTTATACTCAAACTTAAATCTAGCTCTTGTATACTCATTTACTGGCGATTTCGCCCGGGCTCACAGTGTCATTGATTACAGCTGGGGCATGTTCTACCCATCGTTATATGCTTTTTCAATCTGGCAGGCATTTAACGCAGCCAAAGCCCACAATGACAAGGACCTTGATGGAATGCAAAAAAGAACCTACCATACTGGTTTTTCCATTGGATTGGTGGTTGGAATGGATTGCGGGCTATTTTGGCATGATTTTGAGTTTTTTGATCAGTTTAAGATCCTAAGCATTTTGGATATGCCTGTTTTTAGTGGACTCCTTTTTGGACTATTACTAGGAATGCTCGGAAATTTTCTTGAAAAAACAATTTACCGTCAAAAAAGGCAACCAAAACTCCAAAAGGTAGAGTAATTAATCGTCACTTGATTCATCATCGGGAGGGTCTAGTTCCCCGCAACAATTACGTTCTACATTTCGTAATCTTTGGTTCAATCTTTCAAGCCTACGCTGTAGTTGTTCAATTTCACGTTGTTGCCGTTCATTTTGGCGCTCAAGTTGATTAACACGGAGCTCAAGTTGTTGTGGTTGAAAGAGGATAACATCATCGTCACTTGCTCGTAGTCCCATCCGTTTCACCTCGTTGTCCACTTACAAGGTATGTCCACAACAGGGAATTTGTCACGGCAGTCCACGCAAAAACCAGCCCCAGCAGCGCTAGGACTGGAAAATCGATTATAAATTTTCTACTGAATCTATCTCTTCGGTAACCCCAGGTTCCTGTGTTTTGTCATCAGAAGCAAACCTTTCCAAGCCACCCGTAGCACAGAACAAAACCAGCGCAATAAACAACGCAATTAAAACTTTTTTCATCGAAATGATCCCCCAGTTATTTCCTGTATCTCTACTCAATTAGACGTAAGTAAATGGTAAAAGGTTCCATAAAATCAATTGACAAAATCTGCAGGATAAAAAATTCTAGCTGAGGAAAGCTTCAGTATGTTGCTTTTCAAAAATCGATATGGTATATTACTTTTCGTGCAAATGACCAATTTAGTATTTTAGTCATTTTTTTAAAAAGTGAGGTGAGTGGATGTGGCAGTGATTGATCGTAAGAAGTTGATTTTGGAGGCGGCGGCTAAGTCTTTTTCCTTGTATGGCTATAAGGCAACGACGATGGATCAGGTTGCAAAGTTAGCCAATGTGGGGAAGGGAACCATCTATACCTTTTTCAAAACGAAGGAAGAGTTATTTGATGAAATTATCAATTCACTTATCGCTGAAATTCGATTTGAAGTCGAAAGCACGCTTGATGAGTCGGCATCGATTCTTGAAAATGTGAACAGGGTGTTAGACCGGGTTCATGTGTTTAGAGAATCACACCAATTGACGATAAAATTGATTCAAGAAGAGCGTGATATGGGTACGCAAACGGTTACCGAAGCCATGCAAAGGGTAGAGCAGTCCATCATTCAGTACATGAAAGCCATCATTCAAAAAGCAATCGATAAGGGTGAAATTAAATCCTGCGACCCTGAGGTCACGTCTTTTGTGATGCTGAAGATGTACTTTTCCTTGGTGAATGACTGGCAAAGAAACCATCCACCATTAAAAAAAGAAGAAATAGCAAAGCTCTTTGAACTTTACTTACTAAAAGGCTTGTTAACCTAGATAAGTCTTTTATTTTTAACAAAAAATGACCATATGAATAAAATGGTCACTAATTAACGAAGAAAGTCTGACTGTTTGAATAAATAGTCACTATTTTTTAAAATAAAGATGACTAATTGAACAAAATGGTCAATTAGGTAGGGGGAAAACAAACATGAAGGGATCTTCATTTAAAGCAGAATTAAAAACTATCCTATCCAATCGAAAGGTGCTCATTCCCATTATTGCGATCCTCTTTATTCCCGTTCTTTATGCTGGAATGTTTCTATGGGCGTTTTGGGATCCTTATAAATATTTAGGCGACCTGCCTGTGGCGATTGTGAATCAGGATGAGGGTGCGGAACTCGAAGGGCAAAGGCTTGAGATCGGGGATGACCTGGTCAAAAATCTGAAGAAAAGTAACACGTTTGATTTTGACATAGTGGATAAGAAGCAGGGATATCAAGGCTTGGAGGATCAAAAGTATTATATCCTAGTGGAGATTCCGAGCAATTTTTCAAAAAATGCTACAACCTTGCTTGAGGATCAGCCTCAAAAGCTAGAAATTAAATATGTTCCGAATGAGGGGGCAAACTTCCTATCGGCGCAAATTGGTGAAACTGCGATGAAGGAAATCAAAGCGGAGATTTCGAAGGAGATTGTCGCAACCTACTCTGAAAGCATTTTTGAAAAAGTAACGCAAATGGGGGAAGGGTTAGACACAGCGAGTGAGGGAGCCGGCCAGCTCAACGAGGGTTCGGTAAAACTCAATGAAGGTGCTGGACAAATCAAGGAAAACCTTGAGCTGTTAGCAAGTAAATCGATTGAATTCGAAGAAGGCATGAATAGTGCGGCGACGGGTTCCAATGAAGTTGCCAAAGGGACAGCAGCTATCCAACAAGGGCTACAGGAAGTAGACGAAAAGCTGCCGCAGTTGGTGACAGGCACCGAAAAAGCACAAGCGGGAGCACAGCAGATAAAGGAAGAGTTACCAGCTGGAATTGCGGCTGAAATCAACTCACAGTTAACAGGAAGTTCAGAAAAGTTGAATGCTGGTATCAATCAATTTGAAACGCAGCTTGGGGCGGGATTATCTTCACAGATTGCTGATCAAATGATCGCGCAGCAAACAGTTAAAATGAAGGAACTTGCGTCAGCTTTAATCGCAAATGGTGTTCCAGCAGAAAAAGTAACAGCCATTATGGAACAACAAGCTGCACCAACCAAGGAAGAAGTTCAACATCAGGTTTCACAAGCGATCACGCCTGGATTGCACCAGGGATTCACGCAATTTAAAACGCAGGTAAATGGACAATTGCTTGGGGCAACAGCAGGTTTAGAATCGCAATTGAAAAAACAAACGGACCCCGTGTTTGACCAATTAATTAGCGGAATCGGCGAAATCAACGCCAACCAGGTGAAATTGCAGCAAGGAATCCACCAGCTTTATTCAGGTTCAGCCTCACTAAATGCAGGTGCCAATCAACTGACATCTGGGATGGGAGAATTAACGGAGGGTGCCGGCAAAATAACCGAGGGTACTGGTAGGCTTGCGGAGGGTTCTACGGAGTTACAAGAAGGTACAGAAAAACTTCAGGATGGCACCTCAGAATTAAACGAGAAGCTAGCGGCCGGGGCTGAAGCGGCAAATAGCGTAAAAGCAGATGATGATACGTATGATATGATGGGCGAGCCAGTGAAGGTGGATAAAAATGAGATTAACACCGTGCCAAACTACGGTACCGGCTTTGCTCCTTACTTCATCTCACTCGGACTTTTCGTAGGTGCACTTATCATCTCGATTGTGTTCGGTCTAAGAGAACCAGCCGTCAAACCAGCTACAGCAGCACAATGGTTTATCGGTAAATTAGGAGTTATCACGATTATTGGCGTGCTTCAAGCATTATTAGTAGATCTTGTGTTGCTCGTAGGATTGGGAATTGAGGTACAAAACTTGCCGTTGTTTATCGTGACGACAATTCTTACAAGTATGGTATTCGTTACATTAATTCAAATGCTCGTCACTTCCATGGCGGATGTTGGTCGATTCATTGCGATTCTCATCCTGATCATGCAATTAACGACAAGCGCGGGAACCTTTCCACTTGCGTTAATTCCAGAGGCGCTGCAGCCATTCAACGCGTTTTTCCCAATGACGTACAGTGTCCAAGCGTTTAAAGCTGTCATCTCAAGCCGCGATTTTGCTTACATGTGGCAAAACAATTTGATCTTGCTAGCTTACAGTGCTGGCTTCATGGTTGTGACATTTACCTACATGGCATTTACGTTCAAAAGGAAACAGGGCAGTGAGGTAATGCTTGAACAAGTAGCATAATAGGAAAGGAACACCGGGTTCGTGGAGGCGAACCCGGTGTTTTTTTGTCCGTTGATTTTGTTAGGCAGATAAACAAGGGAAATATGCAGGTAAGAGGGAGCATTATGCAGGTAAGAAGATATAATCCGCAGGTGAAGGAATCATTTTGGAAGGTAAGAAGATTTTGGATAAAAAAGGTAATTGAAAAATGGTAACTTGTTCTATAATGAACGAAGAATACCGAGCTTAATATCG
>NZ_NPDD01000049.1 GCF_002272245.1 Bacillus sp. 7884-1
GTTTTGTTAGGCAGATAAACAAAGGAAATATGTAGGTAAGACGGAAAATAGGCAGGATAGGGCCTAAAATCTGCAGACAAGGAAATCATTTTGGCAGGTAAGAAATAATTAGATGAAAAAGGTAATAAAAAAACCGTATCATGATCTAGGATTTGGAAATAAGTCGATGATTTGTAATTGTTAATAGAAAAAACAGTGGAATGCTTAACCACTGCTTAATTGGGGTACCCATCTATTAATGTGCTTTTTCAAGTGCCAGTTTGATCCCGAAACCAATTAGAATGGTTCCAGTTATACCTTCCATCAACATTTGGGTCTTAGGTTTTTTCATAAAAGTACGAATCTGGTTAAGCAGGTAGATATAGAACAAAAACCAGAGTGCAGTTAACAGCGTATAGGTGATTCCCATGATGAGAAACGGAAGAAAAGAATTGCTTCCGGAATCTACGAACTGAGGCAGGAAGGTTAGGAAAAATACGGCTACTTTTGGATTTAGGAGGTTGGTCAGGAACCCCTGCTTAAAACAAGATTTGTTATCATACTTGCTCTCAGCAGTCATTTCGGTGGCTGCTGTTTTGTTGTGCCTTAACGCCCATAATGTCTTGATTCCTAAAAAAACTAAGTAGACCGCACCGAAGTATTTGAAAATAGAAAATACAAAAGCTGACTTTACGATAATCGCTGAAAGTCCGACAACCGCAGCTAGGGTATGAATAAGTAAGGCGCAGCAGGTACCAAACATCGTTCTAAACCCGCCGGTTCTTCCCACTGTCAGCGTATTTTTTGTCGCGATGGCTGTATCAGGGCCAGGTAAAAGAATTAGTAAAATACACATAATCACAAACAAATAGAAGTTCTCCATGATAATCAGCACCTTCCGAGCAAAAATTGTTAAACTTAATTTAACATAAAAATTTTGAATTTTGTTTTATTTTTTAAAAATAGTTTGTAACTTTTTGCCGTTTCGTTTGTCATTAGTAATGGGAGGGGAGAGAGACATGACAGATCCGCTTGAAGAAATGTATCAGGCATATAAAGATCCGGTTTTCCGTTATCTTCGCAACATGTGCCACAGCCGTACGATTGCCGAAGAATTAACGCATGATACGTTTATTAAGGCCTTCAAGGGATTTAGCCGGTTTCGTGGTGAGTCTTCCCTGAAAACATGGCTTTTTAAAATTGCGCGGAATACTTATTTGAACGAGGTAAATAAATTTTCAAAAAAGAACGAAATTACATATGCAGAGCCGGAGCTTCAGTCCGGCGGAACAATCCGTAACATCGAAACAGAAATGATGGTAAGACAAACTTTTCAAAAGCTGACGGAACAAGAAAAGACGCTTTTGGTTTTACGAGAACAAGGTTTTTCGCTTAGTGAGATGGGAGATATCCTAGGTCAGTCAGAAGGCAGCATTAAGGTCGGAATTCATCGGGCGAAGAAGAAATTTAAAAAATACTATCTCGAAGGGGAGGGGGAATGAAAGTGAAGCTGAATTGCAGCTTGGTAGAAGATTTGTATCCTTTGTATGAAGAAAATGAATTGAGAGCAGAAAACCGCCGGGCAGTGGAAGAGCATTTACAGCACTGCAGGGAGTGCAGGGAATTATATCAAGAGGGTTCTGGTTTTTCAGAGTTATCTTATTCCACTGAAGAGACATTACCAAAGGAAGTCGATGACAGAATCCTAATTCGCTTCAGACTAAGAAGGATGAAAATGATTGCCGCCCTTCTCGCTGCCGTCATTATTGTAACTGGAATCAATCAGTATGCTGCGAACCGTGAAAAAGTTGCTACTCTTTTGGATGGTGTTTATCTATATGCGGAGTCACTGAATGAACTAGCTCAAAATGCATATGAATTAGATAATAACGACCAGCTTCTATCCTATGCAGCGGAGGATGTTATGGTTTTAGACGAGGAATTGAATTGGTTTGAACGTAAAAATGCCCCTCTACTTGTTAATAGCCAGGAGCTGGATGAAATGGCTGCAACCCTTAGAGAGCGGAAAAACCAGGGTCTTGAGGATGCAACGGACCTTAGGGCGATAGAACTTTTACAAACGTATGCCAGCACTCTTTTTAAGCACGTCGGGAAGGAATATAATGAATTCCATCATGGCTATAGTTCTTATTTTGAGTTTTTAGATACAGAAGGAATCGGGAATCCAATAGGCAAGATAGATGAACTCGCTTTTTTTTATAACAGGTACCACAAGCTTCCTTCCGAGATGAAGCTGTTAAAAGAGAAAAATCTCAAAGAGATTATAAGAACGGCCTTGAATGCAAAGAATGGCAAGGTTAAATTTGAAAAAGTGAATGAT
The DNA here is from genome assembly GCF_002272245.1 of Bacillus sp. 7884-1. Classification (GTDB taxonomy): domain Bacteria; phylum Bacillota; class Bacilli; order Bacillales; family Cytobacillaceae; genus Neobacillus. The sequence continues at coordinate 2,321 of NZ_NPDD01000049.1, forward strand.
CAATATGGAATGTATAGGTTTGACCTTCAACAAGGAAAAACCAAAATCGACGGTGAAATTGACGGCTATTCCGGAATTATTATAACTGCATTTAATTATGGGCATCAATTAAATGACCAAAAGCCTCTGGAACAGAGGGAGGTCATGAAAAAAGCAGAACAAATGCTTAAGTCGATTTACGGGAAAACCGCGGCCTTTGAAATAAAGGTTGAACAAAACATGGATGAGATAGAAGGACAGCCGAATCTTTATCGTTTTAGGTTCACTCCCCTTGCAGGAGAATACAAGCTGCACTGCCCACTGGGTGAGCCGTTTGTCATCGAATTTGATGCAGGATCCGGTGAATTTTTCATGTTATCGGCCCAGCCAGCACTTCAATCCAGAGAGTTATTCTCGAAAAATTATCAGGAAAAGCTAAGTCAAGCTTCACTCGAAACCAAGGCAGAGCTAATTTCAGATGAAAAAGTCAAAGCCAGTAGAACTGGCATCATTTACTCAACTGTTTCTGCCGACTATGTTCTTGTCCATATTTTTGAAGGGAAAGAAAATCGGATTTATATCAATGCCGAAACTGGCATAGTGGAAAGACCCTATTTTTCTATTCATTAAGCTTTTGTAATATCTGTAAAAAATTTCATCTAAAAGCCCCTCCCGCATGAGAGGAGCTTTTCTTGGATTACGATGAAAAGGTGATTTACAAACCTTTTACCTAGAAAACTCGCCCTGTTCAATAAAAGAACGAAGGTCATTTTCTACGTTTTCACTTACTGCATTTTTCCCGCCAAGGATTTCAAAACGAGGTGTTTCATACATTTCAAAAAAGTATTTTGCATCTTCATGTAAATATTCGGAGGGAGTAAGTAATAATGGACTTTGGAAAGTCGCCGCTAATGGTGCTCCTGCTAAAGCATCGGCAAAATTAGTGCCTGTAGCAACGAAACCTATTTGGTAGTCCCCGAAATTGTAATCAAAGAATTCAGCTACTTGTGCAGAAGTTTCGTAACGATTGTTTCCACTAATACGTATGACTGAGCCTAGTTCGTTAGCAATGGTATCGGACACAACGTTTTCTCCGCCAATGATAAAGAAATCATCGTAATTGTATGAAATATCCAAGGTCTCTGGAGGAATGAAATCACTTTCTGTTAAAAGAATCGGTGCACCTTCATAGGCAGCAATAGGTGATATCGAAAGAGCATCAGGGAAGTTTCTTCCGTTTACAATATACGCAACGCTTTCTCCAAATTGATTCTCTAATCGATCAGCAATTTGAGCAGCGGTATCAAAACGATTGCTGCCTGCAATCCGTTCCACTTGCAGTCCCATTACATTTTTCACGTAATTCTCTACATCTTGTGAAATGACTTCCGTTCCGCCGATAATGGTTACTTTCTTTGGCTTCGAATCTAAAATGAAATTTTTAACAGATTGGGGAATCTGAGTTTTACGTGTTAACAAGATTGGTGCGTTCATTTTTTTAGCCAATGGACCAGCGGCTAATGCATCTGGAAAATTCTCACCTGTTGCTAAAATGACTTCATAAGTACTTAAAGCCCAACGATAGGCGAGTTTAACCGAAGTTTCATATCGGTCCTCACCTGATAATCGGGTTATCGTTCCCTCGTTGTAAGCAAGTTGTAAGAAGTATTCATGCTCACCAACTAACGAAGGTTTCGCACTAACATGAATGTAATAAGTTCCGGGGCTGACGACTAGTCTATTACTGTTTGAGCCATAAGCCAGCCCAACTGATAGCAGTTCACCTGCTTCGTTATAAACAGATGAATTAATCTGAAGATAAGCAGAGGGTTCGCCAAGATTCCCCAAATTCACAAAAAGTTCACCTCTTTTTGGTACTGTAACTTTGTAGAAATCTTGATCCTCACTAGAAATAAATCCACCAAAAAGATCTGTATCATTAATTGGCATTGCTTCTTCAAAGCTATTATTCGGTTCGGTTTCCATGATGGTTCCTTCAAACCCTGCATAGGTTGGGCTGGCTAGGCTGGTTCCGAGCAGAATAATCATAGAAACAAGAAAAAGTAATTTCCTTTTCATTCCTATATTCCCCCAATATTTGTCATCTACTATTATTCTACCAGCAAGAAATATAAAGGGAAACAGAGTTTTAAACTATTAATGTTAAAGAAAATTAGAAGAAGATTTTGAGGAAGCTGCATCCAATGTTGTAGATTTATTAAATACATCCGATTGTTCATAGATTACCAAATTACTCAAGTAACGGGAAGCTAGAGCTAAAGATCTAGCTACCATTCCTGGGCAGCCTTTTCTTTGTATGTCGAGCAATTTTGGTTCAAGTTGTCCATTTCTGTATAATAAACTTAGCAAAGAGCCCTGTAACGATATAAAAAACAAATGAATAGATGTATTTCCATTTTAAATAGGTAACCGTTCCAAGCATAACGGAAATAGGCTCTCCCACAAATGCAAAAATAGCAGCTTGGCTAACAAGGGCAATAATGAATTTTTTCCATGTAGGAAAATATTGAAATATCAGCATACAGGCCACTGGAATCATGGAGAAGTCAAATGGAAGGGCAAGAAGACCAACAGGTACAAAACTAATTGGATAAATCCAAGCACACAATTCACTGCCCAGATCATCAGTAAAAGTGGTAATAAGGATAACAATGAGTCCAAAACTCCAGATTTGAAGAATACGGTCTCGATCAAGAAGTTTCATAAATATCAACCAAGGTCCTACTAAAGTGATGACAAGAAACCACCATCCCATAGTAAATACAGAATGCGTTACCCAATTTTCAATAGCCAAAGTGGCGTATCTTTGTTGTAATACCATTAACTCCCTAACAGTCACATCCATATCCGCCATCTCCATTTTTTCTTACTAGTGTTTCAATATTCTTTGTTTATCATGCAACCCTAACAACCGTTCTTTTCAAGAATAAGGTAATGAAGCTGAAAGAATAGGATGATTGTTTTATAGACCATCAATATGCCACTTCTTTGTAAAAAAAGATGCCAGTAACCTTTCACAAATTGGAAGGTCCCTGGCATCGTTATTAATGTCTGGTAAATTTGTATTTTCTCAAAGATATAAATAAGAAAATTCCAAGAGAAACAATGGTCCACATGAGTGAGATCGCCGGATCCATATTTGTGACAACAAATATGGATGGGATGTCACCAAAGGCAGAGTCATCCATTGTGATGAACCACCCCAATAGCATATTATTTGCTGCGTGCGCGCCAATCGACAATTCGGCACTGTTCGTTTTTACCGTGATATAACACCAAATAAAACCAGTTAACAAATAATTTGCTCCAACCAAAATGGGTGAATACCCCATCTCAGGATTGGTGAAATGGAGTGCGCCAAAAATCGCGCCTGCTAGTAGAGATAAAAGAAAAGGTATGCGAATCCATTTTCCGAACAACTGCAAGAGATATCCTCTGAAAAATAATTCCTCACAGGTCGTTTGAAGGGGAGTTAATACCAGAACGAGAACAAATAAAACCAAAAAATCGGAAACTGTGACATCGTTAAGTAAGTAATCCCCGGTGTTTAGGATGGAATCGATGACGGAAGTCAGACCCAGAATAACAAAGAAGGTAATAAATCCAAAACCTATTCTCTTCCAATCTATCCTTCTATTGGGCGTAATGAGCGATGTAAATTTGCGTTTATGAATGAAACGAATACTGACAAAAAGACCCAAAAGCCAAAATAAAAATTGTGAATTCATCAAGGCAAAATAAAGTAACGGATTAATTCCCACATAATCCTCTTTTTCAAAATCAAAATAGGAATTAGGATTTCCGTCCGTATTAACGATCCACTCACTAATGATGATATAAGGCAGCGACCCAACAAAGATTAACAGTATAATGACAATAAGTGAAGATGAATACCGCTTCCAGCTATTCTTGCCTTCTTTTACTTTAATAAAATCCAATTTCTATAACACCAACATTCTAGTAGTTTTGAAAAAACACATACAGATTATCACACTATTGGATATATTAGTCAATTGCGAACTACTAGTTTACATAAAAGAGCATATAAATACGTAATGGTGAGGTGATTGTATGAACATAGGTAGAGAGTATTTGAAAACGGTTATCAAACGCTTTACGGAAGCAAAAATAACCACTGAAAAAGCAATAGAGCAATTGACCGAAAGCGAATTATTTTGGTCACCGAATGAAGAGTCCAATAGTATCGCGATTATTATCAAACACATGAGTGGTAATATGGTATCTCGCTGGACTGATTTCTTACACACGGATGGGGAAAAACCCGACCGT
>NZ_NPDD01000050.1 GCF_002272245.1 Bacillus sp. 7884-1
AAAAACCATTACGATCCGCAATGAACACCATTCCGTTATAGAAGCTATTGAACGCCAAATGTACCATTACTCTTATCATGTTGGGCAAATCATTTATATAGCGAAACATTTAAAATCTGGTGATTGGAAATCACTAACGATTCCTCGAAAAAAGTAAATATGTGCATTACTTAAATATCCTACTGCTAATTGCAGATTGAAAGCAATTCTCAATAAGGAGAATTGCTTTACTTTGATATGATTCTATCCAATATCCATTTCATTTTCTCTTCTTAAGATACTTATCACCATTCATCCCAATATAAAAAGACATACTCTGGTTCATGCTCTTTTTTCAACTCATCAATGCTTGCTAATATATCCAAAGTGTTCTGTTTATTCGTACGTAAAGTATTACTAGGTTTCTGTTTTAACCCCTTTTCATCCATGATATACACTCTCCTTTTCAGCTTAGTTTGTGTCCTTCCCTTCTTCTTATTCTTGTTTTTGCAAGGAATGTAATCAGGTGAAATATTCAAAATAAAGACGAAAAATGGAATCTATTATGAAAATTAGCTTACCCAGTTCACTCTAATATGTAAGTCTTATGTTGCTTTGTTTATTTCACACGTGCAAATAGCGGCTAAAGGAAACGAACATTAAAAAGATTTTGTTTGTATAAGAGAACATATTGTGAAATATTTCACTTAAAGTAACGGTGCAGGATAGTTGAAGAAAGAAAAAGAAAAATAGGGCTCAAACAGATGGTATTAAATAGTAAAATATAGAGACTAGACAAATAAGGGAGGGGAAGAAGATTGTCCGTCTGGAAAGCGTACGCTATTACAATTCTTGAAATATTAGTTTTTTTAGTTATTGGTTTTATTCTAACTGAAAACGTATTAAGAACGATTTATGAGAATTTCGGTATTAGTTTTATGGGGAACGTATGGGTTAATTGGTTCGGAGTCTCATATCTTCTGTTTTTTCTTTATACAATTATCCGTGGGCTATTTATTAATAAAAATAACAACTTGTTAAGGGAACGTATAACCTCTATTGTCTTTTGGGTGCTTTTTATTGGCTCTGTTTATGCTATTTTAATTCCTTTTGTGAAAGGAGAAAATCCATTCTAATTCAACTAACTGGGTGCTTGAATTCAAAAGGGTTGCATTAAGTTAATGGAAAAGCAACCAAAGACAGTGAATGTATAATTATTTAAATTGTTGAATAAATATTCATTATATGTTAATATAATAATAGTTTAAATTCTTCGAGTTTAGACCTCCTAAAATGGACTTAGTCTAGACCACTAAGTTCAACTTTGACCTTTGATTTTATAGATCAAAGGTATTTTTTTGTTTGGATATTGTTGTAAATTGTCACTCATTCTACATAATTCTTGATTTAAATTGAATATAGTTTTGTGAAATTTTGTACTTAAACTAACGGTGCAGTTTTATGGAAGAAGGAGTTAGTGTAATATTTGTAGAAGTTTAAAAAGTTACAAACGATTGGGTTTGAGG
>NZ_NPDD01000051.1 GCF_002272245.1 Bacillus sp. 7884-1
CCCGAACGGAAGAAGTTTTGGCTTGGGTAACTAAGAAATTTCCAAATTTAATGCCAAAAATTGAGTGTGGCCCCATTGAATACAAAAAGGAACACCTTAAAAAAAAGTTGTCTAGTTTAGTGTTGACAAAACATTTTTTAATTCTTTCTCAGTAAAGTGTTTTTTTGGCATTTAATTTTTTATCTGATTCTCCTCTTTTGTTAATTATACATAAAAGTACCCTATAGGGCAGACCTTTTTTTAGTGTCTACTCTATAGGGTACAGTATAAGGAAGTTTATCACTTATGAAACTTTACGTGGTAATTATTAATTTATCCCTAGTGCTGACTTTATAGACTCAATCGTTTTACCATTGTATGCCTTTACAGCAGTAGGAGTATCTAAAACATAATCGTTCTCTTTTGTGTAATTAGCTTCAAGTAGCTTGAAATCTTTTGCATCAACCGTTCTATCAAAGTTTATATCTGCATTACGGTTATTCGTTCCCCAAGATTGTTCAAATAAAATCACGTCATGAATATCGATCACATGATCTTTATTAATATCCCCTGCTCTTTCTAATACAGTAGGGTAGAAAATATTCTCGCCAATAAAAATTTCCCCATCTTTTCGACCAATTTCCATTGGTGTGTAAGTAGTAAAATGGCCAGGAATATCAATGATGACTGTATATAGCTGTTCAGTAATTGGCAGCTTATTAAAAAGGATGTTTCCATTTTGTTGAATTTCTCCATTGTATGATTGACCTTTAGAGTCTTTCACACTAGCTTGTGCACCAATAGTCCTATAGTCGATTCCAAAATTAAAGCCGCCGTTTGCATTTAATAATCCTTGAGCATTGACTTTCGCTGTAGCTACAGAATAGGCTGAATAGCTTGGCATAAATCCGATTTGGAAGTACGGGAAAACCGTTGTACCACTTAGATCTTTATAAGTAGCGTTATTCACAAAAAAGAATATATTATTTACATTTACATATTCATTTGCGTTTGTTTCCACTTGCATATCAAATAATGGCATATCTCCTGTTACTGTTAAACCATCCCCAGGTGCTTTGATATTAATTGTATTCGATTTGCTTGAAGTGCCCGTTGCCGTAGCTGTAAACTGTGTATCGCTAGATAAAGCCTGATTTTTATTAAATACTACGTTATTAAAATATTTTGATGTGTAATCAAACCTGATGGTTAAATCTTTTGCATTTTGCAAACCATGAGCATAGAAGGTATAGGTTACTTGATCACCCATCTTAATAGACTCTTTATTGGGTTTAGCATAAATATATTGTGTTCCTGGCTTAACATAATAAATGACTTTAGCGTTTGTTGTGTTACCAGCTTTATCTGCACCCACAAATTGGAGCTTATTTACTGAATTAAACCCAGGATCGACTGAAATTTCTTTCGTAAATTTGCCATTTTCATCGGTAGGAATGCCCCATGCCGGAGAGTTCGGTCCGTACCACACATTATTTTTTGATTGATTAACATTAATTCCGTTTGCTTCCATTTCGAAAGCTTCTTTATCGATCACGCTTCCTGATAATGTAACTGTTTTTTGGCCAGGTGCCAATTCCACAAATGGAAGATTACCTTTAGGCAGCGCATTTGTATCGTCTAATTTGAAGGTTGGAATACTATCATCAATGTAGACTTGGTCTGTCTTTATAAACTGCTTTCCGTCAAGATTTGTACCAATGACTTTCATTTTGTATAATCCATCCGCTGCTAAAACAGAGGTATATCCAATTGGCTTTTTCGCATTTCCTGTGAACGGAAAATATCTTCCGGCAAAACCACTTTGAATGTAAAGATCTGCGTCGATCGGCGCGCTAGATACATCAATGGATCTGATTAAACCTAAATCGTTATTTGTTTTAGCATCTACTAAAATAAAATCCAATGTTTTCATCGGTGAATTCAGTTTGAAATCTAAATCAGTACTTTTTACACTATAAGGACTTTGTTGACGATTAGGTGCGATACTTGGTGAATGGACTTTAAAATATTCAAATCCTTCTTCCACTAGACGGAAGCCGAATGGAATTTGGAAATGATTTTCCGGATCCTTTTGATCTACAAAACGGATATATCCTTCATAGGTACCCTTTTTGGCAGTAGTTGGAATCAACAGGGATGCTGGTATCGTTTCCTGACTTTCCTTTTTAACCTTAACATCCTCCGGCACGACTAAAGACACACCATTCTCTTTAGCATCTAAGGACCCTTTAACCCCAACAGTGAACTCGACCGAAATATCAAACTTCTGCATCTTATCACTATGATTCGTCACTAGTACATTCGTTGTTTTTGAGATGTCCTCTTTATCGATCGGAATAAAACCGTAGCTAAGGCCGCCTGTTTGCTCACTCATCATTTCTTTTACATTATTTTTAATATAAGGTGTTTCGTCTTGAACTGCGAATTCTGAAGTCGTCTTTATCGCTTCATATGGATCTACTCTTCCTGCCCCTGTTTCAAAAACACTGTATTGATTTTTTAGAGGTTCGGCTGTATTCATTAAGACTGTTTTCACATCTGCAGGTGTATATTCAGGATGTGCTTGTAACAGTAATGCTGCAATTCCAGCTACATGCGGAGTTGCCATCGATGTACCTGACATTCTTTGGTAAGCTGTGGAATAACCGAAACTCACTTTGTCATTAATATAAGAAGGTACGGTTGATAGGACAGATACCCCTGGCGCCGTTACTTCTGGTTTAATATCATATAATGTTCCAGATGGCCCTCTAGAGCTAAAGCTAGCTAATTCATCACCTGGAATTTCACCTTCACCAAGAGCTCCGAATGTAACACTCGGCGTACCGTTTTTGAATAAATCATTGACTGCTAAACCATCTTTATTTGTCATTGACCATACAGGGATATTATCGTTGCTTTCTCCAAGGTAAACAGGAATTTGTCCTTCTGCAGCATTATTGTTGTATATGATAACGCCTGCTGCCCCGTTTTGCTTGGCGTATTTCATTTTATCTATAAGTGCATGGGTACCTCGTGCGACAAATGCGATACTATTTTGAACGTTTTTGCCTGCATAATCGGTTGGTCCGCCTTCTCCTACATTAACAATGTTAAATGTTTGACCAGATAGGCTCGAGAAATCATTGGTCCATGTTTTGGTCATCAATTGTAATGTACTCTCAGTTTCTTTACCAGTTGCTAAAAATTTACTTGCAAATGTCGTGACATTAGTCGGTGTAGAGCTAGCTCCAACCGTTAGGGCTAGTGCCGCTGCGCCTGGGGAACCTAATGTATACATTCCATTATCCCCGGAGTTACCCGCTGCTACTACAGCCGTCACACCGCTTAATACAGCATTATCTATTGCTAAGCTAGTGGCTTCCAATGGATTGTTTAAGGATGCACCCAACGAAACGTTAATAATATCCATCCCATCAGCAACTGAGCGATCAATCCCGGCAATTACCGCCGAATTTGTTCCTGATCCATATGGGCCCAATACACGATAAACGTATAAATCAGAATCAGGTGCAACGCCAGTTACTTTATAATCAGAATCGTTTTTAGCTTGACCTGCAATAGTACCTGACACATGTGTGCCGTGGCTAGTGTAGTACGGTTTTCCACCAACTACTTCTGTTTTTCCGGACGTTTTCCATTGAGCATATGTTGCTTCCATTGGATCGTTATCATTATCAACAAAATCAAATCCACCATTGTATACGTCCTTTAAATCAGGGTGATTATAATCTATTCCCGTGTCAATGACACCAATCTTAATATCTTTTCCGGTATAACCTTCTTCGTGCAATTTATCAATATTTAAAAAAGGTATACTATCGACCTTTGTCTGCTCTTTCTCGTCCTCTATTGGAGCTGGCGGATCAATTTGTACTTTTCTTTCACTAAAAACGGCTTTAACCGTATCCATTTGCATTAATTTATTAATTTGATTTGCCGGAAGCGACATTGTTACTCCGTTAAATGCATTCTGATAGGTATATTTAATATTAAAATTATCCTTATTAGATTTCTCTTGTTTTCCTATTTTTTCTTGTAAATCCTTTTTAAATTGAGCATGTGACGTTTCAACCTTTTCTTTCGCTTTTTCTATCGAAATAGATTTCCCTTTGGAAGCTTCTACTATTTGAGCTACTTTGGCTGGTAGTTCTTTGAATTCAACAATAACCGTTACATCTTCCTCACTAGTTAAGTCCACATCATCAGATAATCGCAGTCCAGTCTTTAATTCTGAGGATTCTAAGTTTTGCAACACTGCTCGTTGTTCCTCAGTTAAAGATTGCATAATTTTCTCAGCTATACTTTCACTCGTTATAGCATACGTCGGCTTTTGGGTAATCATCGCAGAACCCAAAATACTACTACTGGCTAACGTAAGCACAGTTGTAGCTTGAAAAACTTTTCTCTTTATACTTTTCATCTTTACAACCTCCTGTTTCACTCAATATGAATAAAAAAACTTCATCATTTACACTATTCAGAATAATCATTCTTTTAATATAATAACTTGAAATTTTCATGAGGGGTATTGGGGGAATTGTAGGTGAAGCTTGTCCTAATTTTTTTAACATTAAATTACAAAAAAATGTTTTTTCGACAAAATCAAAACATTTTTCGGCAAAATTATTGAAAGTTTGATATTAACCGACAATTTAGTTAATAAAAATGTGTATGAAATATGCGTTCTTTTGAATAACCATTTATTCAAATTCTCCCAAATTTACAACATTATGAATACTTTGGCTAATTATAAATACATAAATAATTTTTGTTATGGAAAAGAAAATTTAATCATCGTTTCGTTATTCATTAGCACTTACATAATAAAGAGAATTGGAGGAAGAAAAATTGGAGGAAAAAGCGCACAAAAGTAGAATTCAATAAATATAGAAGGAAAATAGTCAGAGAGTAATCAAATTTAATCTCTCTATTCCAAAAACAGCTGAAAAAGGAACATATGAGGGATGTATCGCCATTACAGAAATACACAGTGTTAGAAAAAAGTTGTTCATTACCGAAACAGCAGCAAAAGAGGTCATTACTAGCAAAAAATCTTTCACCATCTTCTTTTTTTACACCATCGATGCTATTTAAATTGACAGGGTGGGTGCTAAAAACCCGTATTTACAAATGATGAAGATCCAACGGAAATCTACCAAATTCCATTTGGTGAAGTACATCAATCGTATAAGTGGTGGCACAGTACCGTTGAAATGTCTAATCAACATGGAGAGATAGTCACTAGGCTAATGAAGATTCATTTAATCATGCAAGGCAATTCTTTATCGGATAATAAGGTTCTCGTATGACTAAAAGAGGTTCACCTCCCAAGGGAGGCCCCGACTTATTAAAACGGAAGATGTTACGACTTCAGAAGTGTTGATGATTAAATCGAATTGGATTAGTTGGAACGCCGTTTGCGGTGAAAGTCGCTCGTACTGGTGTGGACAGGGGGAAAGGGGAGAGATAACTTCAAACCCTTACCTATCTGTATGAACAATGAGGCATTGGTGCCCTTAATTTTAGAAGGGCTACTTATGCATGTAATGAAACGTAGGAAGGTAGTCTAAGGAGACTAGTTTTCGTTATATTTCTATATTTAACATAACACGATTGTGGTTCTATAAATACAAACTTATCATTCTCATCTTGCTTAGTCAGCTGATAAATTCTCTTTTTTTCATCCTTTGGAACACCAAGCTCCATAATGCCTGCATACTTACCGTCCTCATATGATAAGAGCCAGCCAAACTCGCCTTTTCGGTACCCATTAACAATCACGTTTTTATATAGGTAATTAATCACTTTGAGCCAGGAGTGTGACCGTTTCCCTATTTCATAAGAGCTGTCCTTCTTCTTCAAGACAATACCTTCAAGACCTTGCTCTTTAATAAGTTCAAAGAGCGGAATACCGTTGCTATCGATACACATTACTTTAGATAAAATGGGAGTATTAACAGGTATGAGATCATTAAGTATTTCTTTCCTTTTATATAGGGGCAGGTGGGTAACCTTCTCGCCTTTATGATACAGCACGTCGCCTACAAATGGGCTGGATCCTCAAGGGATAAGAGAATTTAGGGAATACTTGCGTTCAATTACAAAAGAGGGAATTTCTGTCCTCGTATCCTCCCATTTATTGTCTGAAATGCAGCTAATGTGTGATCGGTATGCGATTATAGAAAAGGGGAAGCTTATTCATATTTCTTCGATTAATCTGTTAAACGATCAAAATCAGGAAGTACATACTGTCATGTTAGAGGTAAGCGATTTGGAAATGGCTCTCCAGCTTCTCAGTGAAAACAATATAGGAGTTGATTTCAAGAAGGTGGACCGGAATCAGTTTTCGGTGATCCTAGATAAGGACTCGATTGCTGCTGCCAATCGGTTATTGGTTAAGAACAATGTCGATGTATACGCTATTCATACAGTAACAACCTCGCTTGAGGACCGGTTCCTGGAATTAACCGGCAAAGGGAGTCAGGAGGTAAAAACGAGTGTTCTTGTTAATTAAAAATGAATTAGGGAAGATTTTTGGAAAGAAAGCTAGTTGGATTTATATGTTAATCATCGTAATCGCGGTGGCTCTTGGAGGGATTCTTGAGGATAGAATCGGTGGGGAACCTAACAATAACTGGCGCGAGGAAACCCAGGCCACTGTGAACCAACTGCAGCAGGATTTAGAAGCGGCTCCAGAAGAAGAAAAAGAATGGATGGCTGCCGAACTTAAACGGCAGCAGGGCTATCTCGATGAGAATATTAATCCAAATGCAAAGAGTAATTGGCATTTTATGAATATGACTGTGTCTGGTGTCACTATGCTGGTCACGCTTTTTGCTGTTATCGTAAGCAGTGCCAGTGTATCCTCGGAATTTTCCGATGGGACGATAAAACAACTACTAATCAGGCCGCATGAAAGATGGGTCATCCTTTTATCAAAGTATTTATCGGTGATCATCTACTCCTTGCTGTTGCTGATTGTGCTCATTCTTGCAGGTTTCGTTACAGGCTCGATTCTTTTCGACAGCGTGAATTTTAACACTAAATTCTTTGAAACCACACTTGAAGGACAGAGAGTAGCCGAGTTGGGACCACAATTTTTCTTGAAGACCGTGTATTACTTGCCAAGTCTATTGATTCTCATCACGATTTCCTTTATGTTATCCACTTTGTTTAAGAGTCAGGCTCTGGCAGTGGGAATCGGAATTTTTGTTTTATTTTTATCTTCAACATTGGGCGGACTCATAGTGTTTCTCGCCGAAAAGTATACATGGGCCAAATTTTTAATTTTCCCTCATTTGGATCTTACCGTGTATGCACTACAGGACAACATACTTGGGGATGTAACACTTCCAGTCTCCTTACTAACCTTGGCCGTGTACTATATCATTTTCATTGCCCTAACGTTTACAATCTTTCAGAAACGGGATGTTAGTATTTAGATTGGTGAACTTAGCACTCTAGCGTGCCGCTGATCAAGGCGGCATTTTTTTATTTTTTTTAATGGATAAGATAACGGTGGCTGCAGCTAAAGAATGGGCTGAAATTCACCATTAACAGCTCATTTATGTTTATAAAAATGGTGCCCTGGCCCAAGAAGGAATAAGGCACCTTTTTGTTGAAGTCTTCTTCAGGTGCTAGAGTTCAAGGTCTGCAGCATATACAACTAGGTTTTTTTAGATAGATAAAGGGGAATCTCGTTGGAGAGGAATCCTTATTGTTCTACTATATTATATTTCTTCATCAGTTTCTTGGCTTGTTCGATTCCTTTTTCTGTTAGATACACTGATTTTGATTGCTTGCTGCCATAAATGTAATCATTCTCTGTTAATTCATTCAATGACTCAAAAGGATAACCCTTCCAACTTCTCTGAGCATCACCTAATCCATGATCTTCTGTAAAAGATGTTAAATGCAATAATAGTAACGTTAATTCATCAATCTGATCCTTCATTTTATGCATCCCTTTACTTTTTACAAACATTATAACTAAGACAATGTTCAAATTTCAAAGTATGAAATATAGCCAGAAGAAAAAGATATTATTTTGTCAGAACAAAGGTCGTATTATCTTAATCAGTAAAGGATGCTTGAAATACTGCCAAAACATAATCATTGTATTCAAACAGTGTATATGAGGCTAATGGGAGGTGTAATAACACTTGAATATGACCCAAGTAAAGGTTTATTTCAGCTTATATTGAAGTAACGGGGGGCGAAGCTTCAATTACGAAGGGGCGCCTTTCTTATTGAACAAAAGTGTGAGGTTTGTTAAACAAGAATATAGATACAAAAAAACAAAGGGGAATGATTTATGATTGATTTCGGTTGGCTTAACATTGGCAGCCTCGTGCTTGGACTAATTGCTTGGATACTTCCTATTGTTAATCTCCAAAGAGATAAAAAGCAGGAGAATAAGAAATGGGTCGTTCTTTCCTTTGTAAGCATTAGTGCTTGTGCTATTTCAATATGTTTTCAGATATTCTACAACTATCATTTGGTAAAGATTGAGGATTGGACTGCTCTTATGGACACAATAGGTGCTGTGGCTTTCGCCTCGGCAGTTCTTATTGTCATTACCATTTTATTAAATGCACTTACTTTTATTTTAAATCGTGAAAGAACTGCAAAGTAAGTTCTCATACCCCTGTTTTTTGAAAAGGGGGTATTAAAACGGATTTAAGAGTTCAAGGATGGTTGCAAAAACCATGAATGATTATTTTAAATTAAATCTTCAGCATTTTTTAAGACAAGCTGCCGCATTTGGGTTGCTTTTTAAGCAGTGGGTGCTTTCCTTTATAATCCAGCTACTTTTTCGGTAGCCATTTTTTATTGAACAAAAGGGATAAGGTTAATGGAATAAGATGCTTATGGCTGTTTTGAGTAAAGGGTGAAAGCACGTTGTAACCCAAATAATAGTGATAATATTTTATGAATTGGAAAAAATAGTGTTTAGGAAAGGAGGGATTACGAATGTTTGTGAAAAAATGGTTAACAGGATTGGTCGTTTTACTTACGATGATTGTGGTTGTGGCCACTCCAGGCTCACTTGGTGTTTTTGCCGAATCCGGTGTCGTAACACAACCTATGGAGACGGTGGAAACGATTGAGGTCGAGTTGAACGATGATTACTTTAATCCGAAAGTCATCACTATTTCCAGTGGAAGAACGACAACTTTGATATTGAAGAACAAAGGTAAGAAAGAACACACCTTCACAGTGGAAAAGCTCAGAATTGATGCCGAAGTCCAGCCGGGAAAAGAAAAAACCATTACAGTGAAACCGAACACGCCAGGTACATATGAACTGATATGTCGGTACCATTTCAATGAAGGAATGGTTGGAAAAGTAATAGTCAAATAACAAGCAGGGCCAATCGGGCCTTGCTTTTTTAATAGGCAACGGTAGTAGCTTGTTATTAGACAAACGAGTGTGAAGAAAATTTAACTCTGGCGAGGCACCGTTATTGGTGCCTTTTTTGAGTTCTAAGAGTTTTATGTAATAAAAAATAAAAATATATTATTTTTATAAAATAGTTAATAGTTTAGAACTTGTCCGATTATTCTAGCATAACATGTTGGTGTAAGAGCTCTTTCAATAAGGTTGAAAGGGGGGAGAAAAATGTCTATAAATCTAGTTACAGTAGTTCTTGTGTTGCTTCTCTTAGTAGCTTTACTTGTTGCTGTTTTACTTGGCACTCCAGAACAACAACAAATCATTATTGCTTGTATTACTGAATTGCTTGGTTAATATAATGTAGTAACATAGTTCCCATCAGTATCATGCCCCTTTAATATCACTGCCTATTATGGTTAGTTGGTATTATGGGGGTTTCCATTTGTTGATGTATTATTTTTTTATTGTAAAAATATGATTTTAACCCATTTTTAGATTCTATGGCTTTAGCTAACACACAAGTTACCTTTTTTCATAGTATGTAACAGTATAGGACGAGAATCAGTTCTCCCTGTTATCCCAAGATAAAAAAGGTGGAGTTTACGACATGACGAATGAAAACGAATCCAAACCAGAGGTTAATAACCCTCTTCAAGATAATAAATCTATAGATTTAAATGGGATCATGAATATTGCAGGTTTATTACTTAAAAATCCAGAAGTATTGAATACCGTTTCAGATGTAATGAAACTTACTAATAACGGCCATGAAAACTCCAAAAAACCAGAAGAACTTCAGGGAAACACAATTTCAGCGTTGCAGAAACAAATAACAGAAATGAATGAACAAATAACTGACTTACAAAATCAAATAATTAAAAATAATGAGGAACTAAAAGAATTAATTTTAAAAATGCAAAGCTCCCTTGCAAAGCGAAAGTTTTGGTTCTAATTTGAAGGGATTTTCGTAAGGGAAAAATAAATGCATAGTACCGAAGAGTGGAGAGAATGGTAAACAGAAAAATAAGACTGCATAAAAGCAGTCTTATTTTTCTGTCTAAAATTCAATATGTTAACCTAGTGATTGGAAGTCACTAACGATTCCACGAAAAAAGTAAATAGTTACTTCTTAATAAATCACAGGGGGAATGGTTATGGATCATACTTCAGATATAAGTTCTGTTTGGATAAATGGAGAAAAAGAAACAGTTTGGAGTGCTATTACAAAAGAAGATAAGCTCTTACAATGGTATGCACCAGGTTCTCCTTGGAAAATACCGAAGCTAAAAGCTGGGGAGAAAGTAACCTTTACGTTAATGCCCAGCGTTCATAATAATTTGATAGAGGAATATCCA
>NZ_NPDD01000052.1 GCF_002272245.1 Bacillus sp. 7884-1
ATAAATTCAGAAGGCTTCAATCAGTCTTTAGCAAACTTGAAAGCCTTGGTGGAGGGGAAGGAGATTCCCTACGTTTAAAGATGCATTTTATTTAGCAAAAGTGGACACGTTATATATAGAATTAATATGAAAGGACTAAAAAAATGGTTAAAGTGGTTATTTGGTCTTTATTTATTATTTCTTGGATTTCTTTGATCTTTTTAGACCGTTCAGCAATTCGAAGATATATGCCTGTTGCCCTATTTGCTACAGTGCTCAACACCATATTGGCACAAATGGCTTGGACGTATAACTGGTGGGAATTTAAAGAGACTCTTTTTAGCTGGGACAAAATAGCACCCTTATTTACTGTATATGGCATATTTTTAGTTGGGACAATATGGATATTTTATTTTACATTTCGTAAATTTTGGATATATATTATTGTTAATTTAATCATCGATCTCTTTTACGGGATGGGTCTTACGAAAATATTAAACAAGCTAGAGATAAGAGAAACGGGTAGTTTCTCTCCACTCATAAATCTTTTGACAATGACAATAATGGCCGTCATTCTATATCTTTATCAGTTATGGCAGGAAGATATCTATGATCAGGAAAAAGTTAAGTAAAGTTTATTCGATTCCTGCTTTATAGAAATCCAAATTAATCATGCTCATGATCTACTCACTTTCTTGATATAGTAATCCTAGTCCAAATTCCCCTTTAATTATTGGATAATTTTAGTAGTATTTTCTCTATTTTATATTTCGTAAACGGAATATAATTGGAATCACTATTTGACCCCTATTAAATAGATTACTGTTTGGACTCCCAAGATTTTCGGGAGTCTCTTTTTTGGTCTGGGGCATATATGACGACGGTTAGGCAACTGCATAGGAAACAGAGGCGATTCTTCAATAACGAGGGTCGCTTTTCTAATTCGACTAAGCAATTGCCTATACAATAATTTCTCTAATTGCTACCTTTATTTATTATAAAGATTATTTTATTTAATCAACGAATGGTGAGGTACTTCGGCATATTACAGCTTTAATACAGTTAACATTTTCACTGAATTTTGATAGTAATTAAATAAATAAGGGACAGTACCTGCTTTTGTTAGGTACTGTCCCTTTACTCATTTATTTTTTTAACCCAGCAGCAAAGAAGGGACCATTAACGGTAATGGTCGATAGAATACGAGCCATTTCTTGAGGGGATTCTTTCATGCCACTATTCAACCATTGTTGAATTACCCCTATATGTGCAGACGCAATATAAGAAACTAAATATGGTCCTGGAACAAGTAAATTTTCCTCCTTGATCATTGCGTTTACATCATTTCCAGATATTGTTTTCCACATAAAATCTTTCAGTCTTGTTTGGAAGGATAAATCTCCTTTTGGACCTAAAACAGCTTTCATAAAACCACTATTTTTATTAAGATACTCAAAGATTGAAACTGCAAGAGAAAAGGGTGCTACAGTTGGTGAGTTAGTTTCAAGTTCGGCAACTACACTTGGAAAGTTCTGTTTTGCCATTCTGGACATTTCAAATATAATTTCTTCTTCGCATTGAGTCATTAAATCATATTTGTCTTGATAGTGTGCATAAAATGTACCCCTATTAATTTTTGCTCTAGTTGTTATGTCTTTAACCGTAATGGCTTCGAAGCCTTTTTCATCGATTAATTCTACTAGAGCATCTCGAATGGATTCTTTTGTCCGAATGACCCGTAAATCCGTATTACTTTCTCGCAAGGTACTACCTCCCTAACTTTTATCCAACACATTTATAAAAAGTGTTCCGTAACCAACACATCTGACATTTTTGATTATTGAAACACTGTTAGTCCTCAAATTATAATGTGGTATGTAGTAAATAAACAACAGGTTGTTGTTTATTATAAACCTAAACTAAGGAGGGGTAAATATGTTCAAAAATAAACTTGTATTGGTTTCACCGATCATTGCATTGGCAGTTATTTTTATTTTTTCACTGACCTTATTTCCTTCGGTTCAACCACAGCCAAAAAATCTGCCTATTGCAATCGTAAATGAGGATGAGGGAATGGAAGTTCCTAATCAACCAAAGATGAATATGGGTCAAACGATTGTTGAAATGGTGCAAAAGTCTTCAACAACTACAAAGAACGAAGACCCTGCTGTGAAATGGATTGAAGTAAAGTCAGCTAAGGAAGTACAAAAAGGATTGGATAATCAAAAATATTATGCAGCACTGGTGATTCCGAAAGACTTTAGTGCGAAGCAAGCATCATTACGGACACCAGCACCTTCAAACCCAGAAGTACAAATATTTATCAATCAGGGAATGAATACAGCTGCTTCAACGTTGGCAGGACAGATCCTAAATGGAGTTGTTGACAACATGAACAACACTTTTCGCCAACAACTGCTTGATGGTTTTGAAAAGCAAGGAGAAACTTTGACAGCAAAACAGGCGGTAAGCCTTGCCGTTCCAATCGCTAAGAAAGTCACAAATGTGAATGAAATCGGAACCAATAGTGCTAACGGAAATTCTCCTATTTCTTTATTCCAGCCTTTATGGATTGCAAGTTTGGCTAGTGCAGCGATTCTCTTTCTTGCCGTTAGTAAATTGCCGATCAGCACTCGAAAAGAAAGTCTTGTCACAAAGGTAGGGCAAATTTTGATGAGTGCTATTGTATCACTAGTAATTGGATTTGGCATTACTTGGATAGCAGAGGGAATGGTAGGACTGAATATTCCAGATTTCCTTGATACAGCCTTATTTCTAACCATTACCTCATTTAGCTTCATCTTAATGATTTTAGCTGTACTTTCGTTAGTTGGGATTAAGGGTATTCCAGTCTTTGCCTTATTGCTATTCTTTGGAGCACCTTTACTGGCAATGGCACCTGAAATGATGTCTCCATTTTATCGGGATTGGATTTACTCTTGGTTGCCAATGCGCTTTATGATAGAAGGTCTTCGGAAATTATTCTTCTTTGGTGAAGGATTAAACTGGGACACTTCAGTTTCTGTCCTTTTCTGGATTGGATTCGTAAGCATGATTGTCATATTAGGTACTGCTTTAAAACGTAGTAGATTGAAGGAAGTAGCAACCGATTCTCGAAATATGTAAAAAGTAATGGTATGAATACAACGTTGATCTACCTGTTGTCAGGTTTAACCAAAAGAGTCATTTCCTTATAGGGAAAATGACTCTTTTTAGCTAGAGTGAAATAAAAGCATTTTAGAATGAATAACGCTTGGATTAAACCCAAGCGTTGGTAAATGTAGTACAAGTTTGTTATTCGATATGAATAATAAACTTACTGTTAAAGATTTTCTGTATTAATTCTTGGGATATCTGGTTCAAGAGCCGCGGCTTCCCTAGCATTAACATTATGTCGATCGTTTTCGTATCTTTCTAATTTACTGTCTCTTTCTATGTTTTTGGAAGGTTTCTTTTCGTCAGCCACCTCATCACCTCCTACGGATAATATGTCCAACTTTTACCCTGAAAATAAAAATAATCAGTCAGTTGCAAGGAACTTTAGATAAAGAATAACCGTCTATACTAAAAAGGGGGTAATACGTTGGTCCAAAGGTTATTTTTTGTCTTGATTGCATTAACGTTATTT
>NZ_NPDD01000053.1 GCF_002272245.1 Bacillus sp. 7884-1
TAAAACAGGCTGACTAATTAGCCAGCCTGTTTAACAACACCATAATTATCGTTTACCTGGATCGAATGGTTCCCCAGCTGCTTTAGGTGCTTGTGAAGATTTAGAGAAGATAACTAAAGCAATTAACGTTACTACATAAGGGAAAATCTTTAGGATGATTGGCGGAATAACAGCCAGTTCAGGGATAACTTGAGATACGTTAGCGATTGTGCTTGCAAATCCGAAGAATAATGTTGCTCCTAAGATTCCAAGTGGTCTCCATTGACCAAAAATTAAGGAAGCAAGTGCTAAGAATCCAAGACCTGAAACGGAACCGGTAAATTCACCTGCGTATGTTAAAATAATGATTCCTCCGCCTAATCCTGATAAAGCGCCAGAAAGCATAACACCGATATAACGGATTCTTACTACATTAATCCCCGCTGCTTGAGCAGCCTGTGGAAACTCACCACAAGACTTTAAACGCAAGCCAAATTTTGTTTTATTTAGAATAAACGCACTAACAAGCAGTACTAATAAAATAAACCAAGTTGTTGCATATGTTTTTGTAAACAATAAATCCCCAATAATCGGGATTTGAGATAATATTGGCACATCAAATGGTGTGAAACCGCTGGTAATACGGATATTACCACTACCCGTAATATTTCTAGCCAAGAATACTGTTAAAGCCATTGCAATCATGTTAATCGCTGTACCACTGATTACTTGGTCAGCGCTTAGATTAATGCTGGCAAAGGCATGTAATAGCGAAAATAATATACCAACTATCGCTGCTACTAATAATCCAATCCATAGTATCGTTGATCCTTGCATTTTATCCTGCAAAAAGTTAACCGTCAGTGCACTAGCAAATGCTCCTGAAATCATTAAACCTTCTAAACCAATATTTACGATACCGCTTCTTTCACTAAAAAGACCGCCTAATGCTGTTATAAGAAGTGGAATGGTAAAAACAATTGCGTAAGGGAATATTTGTTCAATTATGGTCCACATTTCAGGATTCTCCCTTCTTGCCAACAGGTCCATTAACATCATTTGCATTTGAAGTAGTCTTGCGGAATTTATTTAATACACGATGAATCAGTACGCTGGTAGCAGCAAAATAAATAATAATAGCAATAATTGTATTAGCAAGTTCTGGGGGAATCTCGATCATTGCATTCATAAAGCCAGTTCCTGAATAAAGAATACCAAAAAGGATTGCTGCAAAGAACACGCCGACTGGAGAGTTTGCCCCAAGTAATGCAACTGCAATGCCATCATAGCCCTGCGATGGTAAAATACCAATTTGCATACTGGAAGCATTACCAGTGTATAATGCTACTCCACCAAGACCTGCAAGGGCACCTGAGATTAACATAGATAAGATAATATTTCGATTTACTTTCATACCTGCATATTCTGCTGCGTGACGATTAAACCCTACAGCTTTTAATTCAAATCCTAGTGTTGTTTTATTAATGATAAACGCAACGATGAGTACAGCAATAACTCCAAAGAATAATCCTAAATTTATATAAGAACCCTGAAACATTTCTGTCAACCAAGGTGTTCTCAAAGTAGATTCTTCTGCAAGTTTTCGAGATTCAGTTTCCAGGAATTCTCCTTTAAAATAACCAGGAACAACATAATAAACTGTCCAATATGCAATCCAGTTCATCATGATCGTGGATACTACTTCATGCACATTAAATTTCGCTTTAAAAAGGCCAGGAATAAATGCCCATAATCCTCCAGCTATAATTCCGGCAAGTACCATTACAATAATTAGAATCGGTCTTGATAAATCGAACGTTAAACCTACAGCAGTAGCAGCCAGACCGCCAATCAACATTTGACCTGAGGCACCAATGTTAAATAGACCTGTACGGAAGGCAAAAGCGACAGCAAGTCCAGTAAAAATGAGCGGTGTTGCCGTTGCAAGAGTATCACCAATACGTGAAATATTCTTTAATGCACCTTGAAATAAATACGTGTACCCTTCAATCGGGCTTGCTCCTATGAAGAGCATTAGTAAGCCCCCAGCTATTAGTCCTAAAATAATTGATATTAATGAAACAATGGTGTTTCTCATACACTTCTCTCCTTACTCACACCTGCCATCATCAGTCCTACCTCATTCTCATTCGTTTCGGAAGCAATTACTGTTCCGATTAACTCTCCATTGTTAACGATGGCAATACGGTCTGAAAGTTGCAGTACTTCATCAAGCTCTAAAGAAACCAGAAGAACAGCCTTTCCTCGATCACGATGCTCAATTAATCTTTTGTGGATATATTCAATCGATCCTACATCCAATCCACGTGTAGGTTGTACAGCAATGAGCAAATCAGGATCTAATTCCATTTCACGGCCAATGATTGCCTTTTGCTGATTACCTCCAGATAGAGTCCTTGCAATGGATGCTCCGCCTTCACCGGAACGAACATCAAAGTTTTCTAAAATACTTTTAGCATATTTCTTAATTGCAGCGCCATTTAGTAATCCAGCCTTCGCAAACGGAGGTTTATTGTAGACCTCTAAAACCATGTTGTTTTCTAGTGTATAATCGAGAACAAGTCCCCGCCTATGTCTGTCTTCAGGGATATGGCCAATTCCATTTTCGATTCTTTGGCGAATTGGAATATTTGTTATTTCTTTTCCTTTTAATAAAATTTTTCCTGATTCAACTTTCCTAAGTCCCGTTATCGCTTCTACGAGTTCAGATTGACCATTCCCCTCAACTCCAGCGACACCGACTATTTCTCCGCGTTTGACTTCAACAGAGAAATTTTTCAGTCCCATTACCTTTCTGTTATTTTTGACAGAAATTGAATCTATTTGAAGTACAACCTCACCAGGTGTACTAGCTTTCTTATCCACTTTAAAGTTAACTTGACGGCCAACCATCATTTCTGCCATCTGTGCCTCGCTTGTTTCTTTTACGTTAACTGTTCCGATTCCTTTTCCACGTCTTATAACAGTACAACGGTCTGCAACCGCTTTAATTTCTTTTAACTTATGTGTAATGATGATAATCGATTTACCTTCATTAATGAGATTACGCATGATCTTCATTAATTCTTCTATTTCATGAGGGGTTAAAACAGCAGTGGGTTCATCAAAAATAAGAACCTCAGCTTCACGATAAAGCATTTTCATAATTTCTACTCTTTGCTGCATACCTACAGAAATATCTTCAATCTTTGCATGCGGGTCAACATTCAAACCGTAATGTTTTGATAACTCTGCAATTCTTTTTGCTGCCTTATCAATATCTAGGACCATACCTTTTAATGGCTCACTGCCTAGTATAATATTTTCTGTAACTGTAAAATTTTCTACTAATTTAAAATGCTGATGGACCATTCCGATGCCAAGTTGATTGGCAACATTAGGACTCGTAATTTTTACTTCCTTCTCCCGTATCTTTACGATCCCTTTTTCAGGTTGATACATGCCAAACAATACACCCATTAGTGTTGATTTACCAGCACCGTTTTCACCTAATAGGGCATGTATTTCCCCTTTTTTTAATGTCAGGGTAATATTATCATTTGCCACAATACCAGGAAATTCTTTCCTAATATCCAGCATTTCAACCACATAACTCATAGTAGCACTCACCTTTTTATTTAGACTCGGGTTACTTTGAAAATAGGGAGTCCCCTATCACTGCATCAAAATTCAAGGAAATTTCATTCAAAGGAATATACTAAACCATTATTTCCTTACTCTAGAAATATTCTTTGTTAGCAGAACATTTATGCATAAAGGCATAAAAGAGACGGGTAAAACCGTCTCTTTTATAATCCTTTTTACTTAAGTAAGCTACCTTGCTCAGCCGCAACTTTAATATCGCCAGACTTAATTTTTTCAAATACTTCATTTACCTTAGTAATTGTATCGTCGCTTAAGTTAGGATTTTCCGCAGGAAGACCAATACCGTCATTTTTTGCATCGAACGTTAATGTTTCACCGCCAGGGAAATCACCATCTAACTCGCGCTTGATTAAGTCAAATGTAACGTTATCTAATTTCTTCATTGCTGAAGTCAAGATAATTGATTTTTCACCTTCATAAATACCATCTGCATATTGGTCAGAGTCAACACCAACGATCCAGATTTTCTCTCCAGCTTTTCCACGTGTTTTTGCTTCATTGATAGCACCAACACCAACACCGCCAGCAGCAGTGAAGATTACATTTACACCACGGTCAAACATTTGTGCAGCAATTTGTCCACCAGCAGCTACGTTATCAAATGAACCTTGATAAAGTACGTTTTCAGCTTTAATGTTAAGTTTTGTACCTAGGTTTTCGTTAGCGTATTTAACACCTTGTTGGAAGCCCCAGTTAAACTTTTGAACAGCCGGGATTTCCATACCACCGATAAATCCAGCTTCGCCTTCTTTTAATTCAAGTGCTGCAGCTACACCTGCTAAGAAACCTGATTCATGTTCAGCGAAGAAGACTGCCACTGTGTTTTCCTTAACAACAGGTTTAAAGTCACCAGCATGTGGATTACCATCAAGAATGACGAATTTTGAATCTTTGTATTTATCCTGTGCTTTGAATACGGCAGTTTCAAATTTGAATCCAGGTAATACAATAAACTTATAACCTGCATCATTTAAATTGCCCATTTCCTTTAGGTATTCTGCTTCTGTTGTACCAGCTGGCTTAAGATATTTTGATTGAATTCCTAATTCTTTTTGAGCCTGTTGAATTCCTTCCCAAGTACCTTGGTTAAATGATTTGTCATCAATTGTACCAGCATCGGTAACCATACCAATTTTAATAGCGTCTTTACCATTATCCTTACCTGTATCCTTGTCATTACCGCCGCCGCATGCTCCTAACAATGTACCTGCAGCTAAAATCAATGACATGGTTAAGCCAAATTTACGTTTTTTCAAGGCAATTGACCCCCTATTTATGTTGTTTGATTTAGTAGAAATGTACTAAATTGCAGACATGTTTATGCTTCCATAATATAAGAAAATTAAAACCTTTTTCTCAATACCTGAAAACTAAATTTATCTGCTTTAAAGTAGTTTACCGAAAAGAGGACTGGTTCATCCATTTCATCGAAGTGCATTTGCTTTAAAACAAGCAAGGCAGTTTCTGGTTCACATTCTAGAATTGGGGAAATTTTCTCATGATAACCAATTGGTTCAATTTGAGCAACCGCGTATGTAATTTTTCGGTTTGCCTCTTCTTCCAAAATGGAAAAAATGGATTCCTCCCCATGGGAAAATGTCTCTGGCAAAATTTTTTCAGGTACCTTGTCGATACAGTATACAACAGGCTCCCCATTTGCAGTTCTAACCCGCTCCATGATTACAATTTCCTCATTTGCAGAACATGAGAAACGACGAATATCTTCTTCAGTCGCTCCAACAGTTGATGAACTTAAAAAGATTGTGCCTGGTTTCATCCCCGCTTGAAAGATCATATCCGTTACACTATTAAGTTGTTCAATTCCTGAGGTAAACAGTGGCTTAGAATTAACAAATGTACCAACACCATGGCGACGAATGATAACGTTTTCTTCTTCAAGTATTCGTAGTGCTTCTCGAAGGGTGGCCCTGCTTACACCGAGATGTTTAGCAAGATCAAATTCGGATGGCAGTTTTTCTTTTTCTTTGTAGACTCCTAGTTCGATATCTTGTTTTAACCGATCGATAACTTGTAGGTATAAATGTCGGTTATCTAGCTTAATAGACATGCGGGTACCTCCAGCTTCTTCCTAAGACATCAGACATCTGATGTATAATCATTCCTACTAATCGAAAATAATATACCACTTTTTCAGGCATAAGGAAATAGAAATTCATTAAATTGTCGAAAAAAGCAATATTGTCGAAAACTATCAGTAAAAATAGGCCTTTTTACTCTTAAATCTGCTATAATTTATTATTGTCTAAATCAATTAGGAATATTTTATTTTAAAAAAAAAGAGCCGTTAGGCTCTTTTTTCAATTTACCTCTTCGTTTGGTTTGGATTGTAATACCGCTCTTGGTTTACTGCCTTCATATGATCCGACTATTCCACGAGCTTCCATTTCATCAATTAACCGTGCCGCTCTTGTATATCCAATACGAAAACGACGCTGTAACATGGAAACAGATGCCGTTTGCATATCTATTACTAAATCCACAGCATCTGCATATAGGTCATCATCAACCTCACCAACTGCTTCAGGTGTATCGTCTGGAATCATCTCTTCTTGATATTGTGCTTTTTGCTGCCCAATAACAAAATTAACCGTTTCCTCTACTTCATTGTCTGATAGAAAGGCTCCTTGTACACGAACTGGTTTTGAAGCACCAACTGGTAAAAATAGCATATCTCCTCTGCCCAGAAGTTTTTCTGCACCGCCCATATCCAAGATCGTTCTTGAATCGGTAGCACTCGACACTGCAAAGGCAATTCTTGAAGGGATATTTGCTTTAATTACCCCCGTGATGACATCAACAGAAGGACGCTGGGTTGCAATAATGAGGTGGATTCCCGCAGCTCGCGCCATTTGTGCAAGTCTAGTAATGGAATCCTCCACATCAGATGAGGCTACCATCATTAAATCAGCAAGCTCGTCCACAATGACGACAATATATGGCAAAAGTGGCTGCTTATCATTTTCCTCAATGTTATGCCTTTTAACATGGTCATTATACCCTTCAATATTACGTGTTCCAGTATGAGAGAATAGTTCATAACGTCTCTCCATTTCACTTACAACCTTTTTCAACGCTTGCGAAGCTTTTTTAGCGTCTGTTACTACAGGTGCTAATAAGTGAGGGACACCATTATAGACATTTAACTCTACCATCTTAGGATCAATCATCATTAATTTTACTTCATGAGGCTTAGCTCTCATTAAGATGCTCGTGATAATACCATTAATACAAACACTCTTCCCGCTTCCGGTTGATCCAGCCACGAGCAGGTGGGGCATTTTATTTAATTCAGCAAGTACTGCTTCCCCAGTAATATCCCTGCCAAGTCCAATTAGCAGTTTCGCCTCTGGTTTATTATTTTGAGTTGCTTCTAGTACTTCTCTTAGTGAAACAACGGCCACCTCTGAATTTGGTACTTCAATTCCAATTGCTGATTTTCCAGGAATAGGAGCTTCAATTCGTATATCTTTAGCAGCTAGTGCTAAGGCTAGATCATCACTTAAGCTAACTATTTTACTAACTTTAACCCCGACATCAGGATGAACCTCATACTTTGTAACTGCTGGACCAAGATGTACCTGTGTTACTCGAGCCTTAACCCCGAAGCTTTGAAAAGTTCTTTCCAGTTTAGCTGCATTCGCATGAATTAATTCGTATTCCCCGCTTTGATCTGTTTTCTTCGGAAGTTTTAGAAGTCTTAGCGGCGGTAATTCATAAGCAACATTCTCTACTTCCGTAAAGGTAATCGGCGGTGTGCTGTCTTCTTCTACTATTCTCTGTTCATCCCTTTTATTCTTTGAATCATCTTTCCTTCGTTTTGCCCTTTGTGGCTCTTCATCAGGATAAGCCCGATCTGCAAAGCTTGAGATAAGGGGTTCAGGAATGACGATTTCGTCCTGAACATTTTGTAAAGAGGGAATGATTTCTGGCTGAACTGAAACTGTTGCCCTGTTTTCACGTTCTCGTTGCAGTTGTATCCGTCTTTCTTCCCGCCGCTCTTGTTTTTTCTGTTTCCATTCTTCCATATCTAATTGAAAGGCACTCCACTGTCCCTTTGAAAATTCAATCATCGTGGTTCCTACTTTTGCAATAAACTCTCCAAATGATTTACCAGTTAGTAAAATAAACCCTATTAGAATAAAGATAAAGGCAATAATCTTTGTGCCAGTTTCAGCAAAGAGATAATGAAACATAGCAAAAAGAACGGCGCCAATCATTCCTCCACCAAGGTCAATTGTGCTTGTTTCCCCTCTAACTTCCATCATAAATATTTCCCATGTGTTGCTGATGACACTAGGATTCTTAAAGTTACCATCATTTGTTAGTAAATGAAAAAGCGTTACATGGCTTAAAAGGAGAATAGATGAAACGATAAGATAAGTTCCAATTAATTTAATATGAAAAATAAAAGGGATGGTTCGTTTCCACATAAGATACACACTTAAAATAACCAGACCAATCAAGCTTAGCATGTACCATTCACCCATCCAGAATCGGAAAAATAGTACGGCTGCTTCTCCAACAGCTCCCAATTTAGCTATTGATATAATTGCAAGCGCTAATAATGCAAGCGCGGTAAGTTCGTATTGTACGGTTTGTTTTAAATGATTATCTCGTTTTTTTGATCTTCTCTTTTTCTTCGCCATCTTATCACCTGTCTATATAGTGTTGTACTATCATCATTATCAACCTTTTGCTTTATCAAACACAATGCAATTAGAAAATTCCCCACAAAAGGAAGAAAGCAGCCTTCATTGGCTGCTTAAGCTTGGTATCCTTATTATACCATAATATCCTAATATTTTGATGACAATCCTTCAATGCTGGCACAAGAAATTTTGGCACCTGGACATAAGCGCTCGTCTAAATAATGCTGCGGGTCACTGCTTAAAATGCGAATGACCTGGACATTTTGTGCATCAGATTGTTCCACTATCATTGATACCCCTTGATAGGTTACAGTTTGTTGTCTATTAAAGGCTTCTGGGTCATTTGGATATATTAATTCCTGCGGCATCATCGTATATAGAATCATTGAATCAGCCCCTCACTTGCACCTTTAGATTGATCAATTAATTCATTTAACTTCTTCATCGCCTGCCCGAGTCCGCCAACCTCGTCAATCAATCCATAATCTACGGCATCTGGACCAACGACATTTGTCCCTATGTCACGAGTAAGATTTCCTTTCGCAAACATTAAATCCTTAAATTTCTCTTCAGTAATATTAGAGTGTTTGGTTACAAAATTGACAACCCTATCCTGCATTTTATCTAAATATTCAAAGGTTGCTGGTACCCCAATTACTAGACCAGTTAAACGAATTGGATGGATGGTCATCGTTGCTGTTTCGGCTATAAAGGAATAATCACAAGAGACCGCTATTGGCACTCCTATTGAATGTCCTCCTCCTAAGACGATTGAAACAGTTGGTTTTGACAGTGTTGCCATCATTTCAGAAATGGCCAGTCCCGCCTCCACATCACCGCCAACTGTATTTAAAATTATCAATACTCCTTCTATTTTAGGATTTTGCTCAATCGCTACTAGTTGAGGTATCAAGTGTTCATATTTTGTCGTTTTGTTTTGTGGAGGCAGAGCTAAATGGCCCTCAATTTGGCCGATAATTGTCAAACAATGGATCCGTGAATCGGAAGAAAGCTGAGGTACATTCGTTTGCCCTAGCTGCTGAATTTTTTCCATTAAAGAAGAAGGCTTATCCTCTTTTTGAGGTTCTTGCCCTTCTTGATTTCCCGATTCACTTTTTTGTATGTCCTTATTCATCTTAAGTCTCCCTTCACGCATAATAACGTTAGTATTGACCTATGAAACAATTTCATTCTTAGATTTATGGAATAAAATCCTATGTAAAAAAAGAAGCAATGGTTTCCCCAATGCCTCCTTTACCTTCTTAAACTTCCATAATAATCGGAAGTATCATTGGTCTTCTTTTTGTTTTTTCAAACAAGTACCTGTTTAACCCATCTCTTATGTCCTGTTTAAGACTTGACCATTCAAAGGAATCTTTAGAAATGTTCTTCTGTACAATATCTCGAACTAATTTTGTAGATTCATCCATTAACTTTTCTGATTCACGGACATAGACAAAACCACGTGAAATAATTTCCGGACCTGCAGCAATCCGCTTATCCTGCCTAGTTAATGTAACCACAACAATTAATATACCATCTTGAGACAGCAGTCTCCGATCTCGTAAAACGATATTTCCAACGTCACCCACACCAATTCCATCAATTAATACATTGCCTGAAGGAACTTTACCGCTGATAGAGAACGTTCCATCCTTAAATTCTACCACATCACCACGATCTGGGATAATGATGTTCTCATCTGGTACTTCACAATCAAGTGCCAGTCTCCGATGTGCTTTTAGCATTCTATATTCCCCATGCACCGGAATAAAGTACTTTGGCTTCATTAAGTTAATCATAAATTTTAATTCTTCTTGGCTGCCATGGCTTGAAACATGAATCGTTCTTTTTCCTGAGATAACATTTGCTCCTGCTCTAAAAAGCATATCCACTGTTCTCGATATCAACAATTCACTTCCCCTAAGTGTTGATGCAGCTATTAGAACAGTATCACCAGGCTGTATATTTACATGCTTTGCAGTTTGCTTTGCCATTTTTTGAAGGGCTTCAATTGGCTCTCCTTGACTTCCCGTCATTAATACGACGATTTCCCTGTCTTCGTAATTATTTATTTCACTAACCGGGATAATTAGTTCTTCGCTCACCTCTAAATAGCCTAAATCTAGCGCAATATGATAAATTCTTTCAAGACTTTTACCAACTACTGCTACTTTACGGCCATTATCCCTTGCTGCATCAAATATATGCTGAATTCTGTTAATATCTGAAGCGAAACATGCAGCTATCATTCTGCCGCGTGTATTATAGAATGCAGTGGATAGCTCTCGCTCAACGATTGCCTCGGAGGTAGTGTATCCAGGCTTCTCTGCTTCCGTACTATCTGAAAGTAAACATAATACACCCTTTTCTCCTAGAGCGGCCATTTTCCCTATTTCAGGCTTATACAGCTTTGTTGCTGCCTGATCAAATTTGAAATCTCCCGTATATACGATACTTCCTTCTGAAGTATGGACGCATACACCGACTGAGTCTGGAATACTGTGATTTGTTCGAAAAAAGCTAACTTCGACAGAATCCATCTGAACAATTGTATCCGAAGTTACTTCAATAAAATTGATCTTCCCATAATATTCCTGCTCCTTTAACTTAGCAGCTGCAAGAGCTAATGTAAGTTTTGTTCCGTAAACAGGTACGTCCAATTGACGGAGAAGATAAGAAAGGGCACCAATATGATCTTCATGGCCATGTGTAAGGAAAACTGCCTTCACTCTTTCCTTGTTTTCTGTTAAATAACTGATGTCTGGAATCACGATATCAATGCCAAGCATTTCATCCTCGGGGAACATTAACCCGGCATCAATGATATAGATGTCCTTGTCCACTTCGACAAGATACATATTTTTCCCAATTTCTCCAATACCACCAAGCGTAATAATCTTAATGGAACTATTTATTCTATTTATCAATTTCCGTTTCCTCCTATGTTGATTGTCTAGCTCTCTTTCACTAAAAGGTCTTCGACATTTCAAAATTGCCCGATCGAAATCAGTTATAATTATTATACTTGATATTTGAAAACCTTTACAACCAAATTTAGTTGTTTTATCCTTTGGAGGAAAATAAGTGAATCTAAAATTATACCATGTAAAATGCCAACCGAGTTTTTTCGATTGGCATTTTGTAAAAATTATTATAATAATTTAGTTAATGTTGATCTTTCTTGTTCGGTTAATGGAACAAGCGGCAATCTTACTGAGCCTACATCCAGCCCTTTGACTTGAAGAGCTGTCTTAACAGGAGCAGGACTTGGCGCCGCAAAAAGTCCCTGCATAAGTGGAAGGAGCTGTTGGTGCAGCTTTGCTGCTTTCTCATTTTCTCCTTCTAAAAAGGCCTTTACCATCTCTTGCATTTCGTTCCCAATTACATGAGAGGCTACAGAGACAACCCCTACCCCTCCAATAGAAAGAACTGGTATCGCTATACCATCATCACCACTGTAAAGATTAAAATCACTATCAGTATTTGCGATAATGTGAGTCATTGCATTTAAATCTCCGCTTGCTTCTTTAACGGCTACAATATTCGAAACCTTTGAAAGCCTGATGATGGTATCAGGATGAATATTTACTGATGCTCTTCCTGGGATATTATAAACCATGACAGGAAGAGAAGTAGCGTCAGCAACTGCTTTAAAGTGTTGATATAAACCTTCTTGATTCGGTTTATTATAGTAGGGCGCCACTACCATAATACCATCCACCCCAAGCTGTTCCGCTTTTCTTGTCAGTTCCACTGAAGCATAGGTATTATTGCTGCCTGTTCCTGCAATTACCGGTATTCTTTTTTTAACTATCTTTACTACATGACCAAATAAAGCTAACTTTTCTTCCTTTGATAGTGTAGGCGATTCACCAGTTGTACCTGCAACTACAAGGGAATCCGTACCATTATCTATTAGATAATTTACTAATTGAGTGGTCTTCTGAAAATCAATATGTCCTTTTTTATCAAAAGGTGTAACCATGGCTGTTGAAACCCGCCCAAAATGAACCATTATACTACTCCTCTCAATTACGAAATCCAGGTTGCGACAATGGCATTTTAGGTTTCAAACTACCAATTATCGTTTCCTTTACTATATTAGATATCCGTAAGTTTTGTTTCAAGTGTTTCTTCTTCCAGATGAAAGGCGTCATGCAATGCATTCACGGATTTTTTCAAGTCATCTTGTTTCACTAGTACCCAAATGGTCGTATGGCTATCAGCAGATTGAAGAATCCGAATTCCATTCTCAGAAAGAGCTGTAACAATTTTAGAAGTAACACCTGGTACTCCGGCAATCCCGGCTCCAACGACAGACACCTTTGCACAATGACGCTCTACCACAGGTTCATGACCTATTTCTTTTAAAACCTTTATTGCTCTTTCAGTCATTTCATCCGTAACCGTGTAAACAACACCATTTGGTGAGATATTGATGAAATCGACACTGATTTTTTCATTTGCCATTGCTTTAAAAACTTCTGCTTGTAAATAGTATTGGTCTTTTTTTGCAAAAACTTTAATTTGGCTTACATTGGAAACATGTGCAATCCCCGTAACAGTTCTTTCTTTAATATCACTGCCTCGAGATTCTTTCGAAATAGCCGTTACCAATGTGCCTAAATTATCTGAGTACGTGGAGCGAATTCGAATGGGAACCTTTGACTGCATCGCTATTTCAACTGCTCTTGGATGTATCACCTTTGCACCCTGATAAGCCATGTTACATAGCTCCGTATAGGTAACCACAGATAAACGCCTAGCATTTTCAGCTATTCTTGGGTCAGCAGTCATGATGCCTTCTACGTCGGTAAAAATATCAATCCATTCCGCATTTAGAGCAGCCCCTAAGGCAGCTGCCGAAGTATCACTGCCACCTCGTCCAATTGTTGTGATGTCACCGTTCTTTGCTGCACCTTGAAATCCAGCCACTACGACCACATCATTATGTTCTAACTCTCTTAGTAACCGATCGCATTTCATTTCTACAATTTTTGCTTGTGAATGATCATTATTTGTTCGAAACCCTGCCTGAGCCCCTGTCAAAGCAATAGCATTCATGCCATTGTCTTTCAGCATATTGGCAAAAACAATACTAGAAATGATTTCGCCACAGGATAATAGCAGGTCATGTTCACGTTTTGTAACCTTACTTTGATTACCCCCAATTAAAGAGAGAAGTGTATCTGTTGCATAGGGATCACCCTTTCTTCCCATCGCAGATACTACTACTACAACCTTATATCCATCAGCTAATGCTTTTTCGATATGTTTCTTTGCATGTTCCCTGCCTGCTTCATCCCTGACAGATGTCCCGCCAAATTTTTGAACTATCATTTTCATAGACATAAAAACCTGCCTTTATCATCAAACCATTATTTTTTTTCTTTGATTAATCCTAGTTTTATTAAGCTTTCCGCAATTTGAACTGAATTCCAGGCAGCACCCTTTAGTAAATTATCAGAAACAACCCACATGTGGAAACCACGACTCTCATTTAGATCGTTACGAATTCGTCCTACAAACACATCATTACTTCCTACACAATTTGCAGGCATTGGATATACTTGATTCTCTGGGTCATCTTGTAAAACAACACCTGGTGCTGATTTTAATAATTCCTTAATTTCATTTGCACTGACGTTGTCTGCTTCAATTTCAAAATAAACAGATTCAGAGTGACCCACAGCTACAGGTAATCTTACACAAGTTGCGGCAACAGGCAGCTCTGGCAAATGCATAATCTTTTTAGTTTCATTAATCATTTTCATTTCTTCAAAAGTATAACCGTTATCTTGGAACTTATCTATCTGTGGGATCGCATTAAAGGCAATCTGATAGTGGTTCTTGTCACCCTTAACAGGTAATATCTTAGGTTCTATTGTCTCACCATTAATAATTGCTTTTGTTTGATTCTGTAACTCCTCAATTGCTACGGCTCCTGCACCTGAAACTGCTTGATAGGTGGAAACAATCACTTTCTTTAGACCATATTTTTGTCTAATTGGTTCTAAAGCTACAACCATTTGGATGGTTGAACAATTTGGATTTGCAATAATACCATTATGATTGTGCAGGTCATGTTCGTTAACTTCAGGAACAACCAGCGGAATTTCTTCATCCATTCTAAAGGCACTTGTGTTATCTACTACGATTGCTCCGTGTTTTACTGCTTCTGGAGCAAGTTCTTTTGATATATTGCCGCCAGCCGAGAATAAAGCAATATCGACTCCCGCAAAGCTTTCAGGCTTTGCTTCCTGAATCGTATGCTCAACTCCATCAATCGTAACTTTTTTACCGGCTGAACGAGCAGAAGATAGTAGAGTTAATTGTCCAATAGGGAATTTTTCTTTCACTAATGTTTGGATCATTTGCTGCCCAACTGCTCCTGTTGCACCTACAACAGCCACATGATAACCTTTTGATTGCTTCATATTCTAGTACCCCTCTCAATCTTTCATCTATAATTATTGGTCATTTCTGTTTCGATGGTTTAGAAATCAGAAAAGATTAATATAAATTCTCATCAGTGAGATAATAGGTCTCACTGATGAGTGAATTATTAATATATTAACATATTCCTTAAAAGAAATAACCATATTTGACGAAAGGAGTGAGAATTAGTCTGTATCCCTATATCTTTCCACCAAGACAGGCTGAATTTGCCTGCCTTCAATTGCTGCTTCAACCGTTTCCATTAACATTGGCATTCTTGCTACCATCGAATTAGGCTTATTTTTCGGATCATCTTGCCCATATGGGATAAAATATATATTTTTTGTTGCCATTAATCTCATTAAATTAACTCCATTTAATCCCAATGCATCATTTGTAGATATTCCGAGTACCACTGGTTTTAAATTTCTCAATGTTGCTTTTGCAGCCATTAACACTGGACTATCATTCATTGCATTTGCAAATTTACTCATTGAAACACCCGTTAATGGGGCAATAACCATACAGTCTAAAGGAATTTTCGGTCCTAATGGCTCTGCTTTCACGATTGAATCGATCGCTCTGTTACCTGTTAGGTCCTCTATTCTTTGAATCCAGTCCTCCCCTTTACCAAAACGTGTTTCTGTATTTTTGACTGTAAAAGTAACGACTGGTAAAACCTCAGCACCTGCTTGAACCAGTTTCTCGATTTCTGGAAATACAGCGTCATACGTACAATGAGACCCTGTTAAACCAAAGCCTATTTTTTTTCCTTTTAAACTCATTTTATTATCCCCTTTCGCTTACTTAAATCATCTTGAAGCAATTGGGCCAGAACATTGGCTAATATTTGACCAGCTGTTTTTGGCGCGACAATTCCAGGTAACCCTGGCGCAAGCAGTGCTTTTATACCTCTTTTTTCTGCATACCTAAAATCTGTTCCACCTGGTTTTGAAGCTAAATCAATAATCAAAGTATGAGTAGGCATTTTAGAAATAACTGATGCAGTTACAATTAATAACGGAATAGTATTGATTAAGATATCTGTATCCTTCACCTGCTGTTCTATTTCGTTTAAATGAAATGGCGTTAAACCCATTTCCGTAATTCTTGCAAGATGTTCAGTTTTCCTGGCACCGACCTTTATTTTTGCTCCAAGCGCATGGAACGTTCTTGCTACACTCATCCCAACTCTTCCTAAGCCTAATACCGTAATATTTGAGCCATGAATCGTGAAATCAGTATGCTGGATGGCCATCATAATTGTTCCTTCTACAGTCGGAATAGAATTGTAAATTGCCACATCGTCCCTTTCAAAAAGCTGTACAAGCGGACGATTTGCTTCCTTTGTAATACCGTTTAAAAAAGTATTACTAATTCCGGAGTAAATGGTACAATGTTCAGGTGTTTTCAAAAGCATTTCGGCTGTTAATATTACCTTTTCATTCGAAAAGATTGTTTCAACATGCCCTTCTAAATTAGTACCGGGTACCGGTAAGATTAAGGCATCCATATTTGAAAAATCGACTTCATCCAACTTTTCCTTAACAGCGCCTGTAAATGCGTGGTCAAGCTGCTCGAAGCCAATTAAAGATAATCTGGCATCTAACTCGGTTAACTTCCGGATAATTTCCAGCTGTCTTGCATCTCCACCGATCACGGCTATCTGCATCCCTGTCAGCATGAAATCATTCACCTTCTTTTCAAAAAATCCAAGCAGAAGTCTTTTTCTTCTTATCACTTCAACATCTTATGTAAGAGTGAATGAATCTGTGAGTTTTCCATTTACAGATAAAAAAAAAAGCCCAAGCAAAATTTTATTTGCTTGGGCTTTTTTACCTAATCGCTATTCTTCAACCTTGTCTTCTTCATGTACATCAATAATGATCATATCAGTTCCTATTTTTTTTATATGCTGCCATGGTACTCTTATTTCCCCGCCTTGTTTTCTAAATCCAAACCACTTTACGGACGGAATCAACAAGGCTTGTATTTGCCCGGTGCTCTCGTTGATTTCAAGGTCAGTTTGACCAAGAACTCCCAACCGCTCTGCCTTTTTCACATCCACTATTTCTTTCCCGCTTAATTCACTTAGCCTCATTATAATGAACTCCTCCCTCTACACTCTTTACTTAAGTTTATCGATGGAAGTCCTAAATTAGACTAAGAAAAGTGGAAGCGCCCTTGCGGCATGTGCTAGACACAAAAAGAAAAAACAGTTCAGAGTGAACTGTTTCTTCTTTTAGATTAAAGTTTTAGGTAATTCCCCATTGGGACTAATTAATGAAACTGAGTATTTGTCTGTAAAAACAGATGTCGCCATCCCATTTACACTTTGTTTGGTAACTTGGTCAATTTGCTCAATAATTTCATCAAGAGATCGATGACGCTTTAAGAGAAGTTCATTTTTACCGTTTCGACTCATCCTGCTATTCGTACTTTCTAAGCCTAACATCAAACTTCCTTTTAACTGTTCTTTACTATTATTTAATTCTTTATCTGTAATTCCTTCTTGTTTTAACTTTTCAAGTGTTTCTTGAATTGTTTCGTATAACACATCAAGCTGCTTAGCCCCTGTACCACCGTATACGGTCACAACTCCATTATCCTGATACGCGGAATGATAAGAGAAGACTGAATAGGCTAAGCCTCGCTGCTCACGAACTTCTTGGAACAATCTGCTGCTCATAGAGCCGCCTAAAATATTATTTAAAATGATTAAGCTATAGACATCTTCATGTCCAATCTTTAATCCTTCAAAACCAAGACAAAGATGAGCTTGTTCTGTTTCTTTCTTTCGTGATAATCGATTGGATTGAAAGACTGGAATATTTTCAAGTGTAGCACTATTTCCACCTTCATAGGACCCAAAGTATTTTTCAACCTCTAGAATAAATTTATCTGAAACATTCCCTGCAATAGAGATGACAACATTTTCTGGTGTGTATCGATTATGGATATAATCCTTTAGAGTCGCACTTGTAAAGGTATTTAAGGTTTCTTCTGTCCCCAATATCGGATATCCAAGTGGATGATCTCCATAAATGGCACGGCTGAGTAAATCATGGACAATGTCATCTGGAGTATCATCATACATTTTAATTTCTTCAAGAACGACATTTCTTTCTTTATTTAACTCTTCTTCAACAAAGGTCGAATTGAAGAACATATCAGCTAAAACATCTAATGCGAATTGTGCATGTGTATCCAGTACTTTAGCATAGTAGCAAGTGTATTCTTTGGAGGTAAAGGCATTCACTTGACCGCCAATACTATCAAATGATTCTGCTATTTCCTTCGCTGATCGATTTTTCGTTCCTTTAAAAAACATATGCTCTAAAAAGTGCGAAATACCATTCGTTTGGGGATCTTCATTTCTTGAACCAGTGCCAATCCAGACTCCAATTGCCACAGATCTCACTGTTGGAATATTTTCTAATACAATTCTTACTCCATTTTTGCAAGAATATTTGTTAATCATCAAAATCCTCCTGTCTATAGAAAAGCGAAAAATTAGCTATTTCCTTTATTATCTGGATACTCTTTTAAATTTATTTCATAATTCTTTCTTCACTCATTAAATCACTTACCGTCCCTAATTTTAATCCTTTTTCTTCAATAAGTGTTATTAGGGTGTCTAATGATTTTGCAGTAGATTCTGTTGGATGCATGAGTACCATTGAACCATTACTAATTTTAGAGGTAACACGATTAATTAGTTGGTCTGGTGATGGCTTTTGCCAATCTATGGTATCTACTGTCCACATAACTGTCTTCATCTTGAATTCGGCTGCGATTGTAACGGTTTCGTCCCGGTAACTGCCGCTGGGAGGTGCAAACCAAATGCTTTTTTTTCCCGTTGCTGCTTCAATTACTTCATTTGTTTTGTTTAATTGCTCCCTAATCTGTGCTGCTGATATTCTTTTCATGTCAGGATGTGTGTAGGAGTGATTCCCAACCTCATGTCCAGCACTTACTATCATTTTTGCCAATTCAGGATTATTTTTCACCCATCTTCCCTCAAGGAAAAAACTTGCTTTAACTTGGTGCTTTTTTAGGGCAGCAAGAATTTCAGGCAAATATTCATTTCCCCAAGCTACATTTATGATGAAGCTGACCATTGGTTTATCAGGGTGGCCTCGATAAATGGGAGAAGGAGTTAAATCGCTAAGATGTACGGATGGTTCAGTTTGTTTATAAACTAATTTTTTTTCATTGAACGTGCCAATTTTCTTCATGTTTTTATATGAGGCTTCAATATCGACAGTTATCCCATTATAACCTGGAATCGCTTTCCATACTCTATCAATTTTAGCATTGGAAGGCGGTATTTCATATGTAGAAGCATTTTTTACAATACTTTGATATAGCGGATCTTCTTGCTTTCCCACAGTTAGCGCGTTTCCTTTAAGTGTGGCAACATATGTATCTACAAGAGGATTGTTAACAGAAAACCACGCAGCTAGTAATAAGAAAGCAACCATACTGAACTTCTTCATTTACCTTCCCCCTTCATACAGAATATATGAATATTAGGGACAAGGTAGAACTAAAAGCGAAAGCGCCTC
>NZ_NPDD01000054.1 GCF_002272245.1 Bacillus sp. 7884-1
TGTAGCTAGATAGTACAAGATACATCTAACATGGAAAAAGTCAGGGTTCCCCCTGACCTTTCCTATTTCACTTTTGACGAATATGACTTATTGTTGTTTCTCAGCTTCAGCCTTTTCACGTTGTTCCTTTAGTATTGCTTTACGTGATAAGTTTACACGACCTTGTTTATCAATTTCTGTAACTTTCACTAAAAATTCGTCACCAATTTTAATGACATCCTCCACTTTTCCAACTCGCTCTTCAGCCAATTCAGAAATATGGACAAGTCCATCTTTGCCAGCAAAAATTTCGACAAACGCACCGAACTTTTCAATACGTTTGACTTTTCCAAGATACATTTCGCCAACTACAACCTCACGAACGATATCTTCAATAATTTTCTTTGCTTTTTGATTCATTTCCTGATTTGTAGAGGCAATAAATACTGTTCCATCTTGTTCGATATCAATCTTAACACCAGTTTCCTCAATAATTTTATTGATTTGCTTACCGCTTGGCCCAATAACATCACGGATTTTATCTGGGTTAATTTTCATTGTTAAGATTTTTGGTGCAAATTGTGAAAGCTCTGTTCTAGGCTCAGCAATAGTTGCCAGCATAGAATCTAAGATATGCATTCTGCCTTTTTTAGCCTGTTGCAATGCTTCTTCAAGGATTTCACGGGAAAGACCTTTAATCTTAATATCCATTTGAAGGGCTGTTACTCCCTTAGCCGTTCCTGCAACTTTGAAATCCATATCGCCAAGGTGGTCTTCCATACCTTGAATATCAGATAAAACAGTGTAATAATCACCTGATTTAACAAGTCCCATCGCAATCCCAGCAACTGGAGCTTTAATTGGAACACCTGCATCCATCATCGCTAGCGTACTAGCACAAATACTTGCTTGAGAGGTTGAACCATTTGATTCCAGTACCTCAGAAACAAGACGAATCGTGTATGGAAAGTCCTTTTCAGATGGCACAATTGGTTCTAATGCCCGTTCTCCTAGAGCGCCATGTCCAATTTCACGGCGGCCAGGTCCACGGATTGGTCCAGTTTCGCCAACACTAAATAATGGGAAGTTGTAATGGTGCATAAAACGTTTTTCTTCCTCAATACCTAATCCATCTAGAATTTGAACATCGCCCATTGCACCTAAAGTACAAATACTTAATGCTTGAGTTTGTCCACGTGTAAACAATCCTGAACCATGCGTACGCGGCAGGATACCTACCTGTGAAGATAAAGGACGTATTTCATCGATTTTTCGACCATCTGGACGGATTTTCTCAACTGTTATTAAACGGCGAACTTCACCTTTAACAATTTTATCTAATATTTGTTTTACCTGCTTCAAGTCATCGGCTGTTGCTTCATTCTCTTCGAACTTTGCCATTACTTGATTTTTCACTTCTTTAATGGCATCTTCACGAGCATGTTTTTCTTGAACCTGAATCGCAGCCACCATATTCGTTTCGCACATGTCTCTAACTTCAGCTTCTAAATCTTTATCAAGTTCATAAAGAATAACTTCTCTTTTTTCCTTGCCTGCTTCAGCCATAATTTTTTCTTGAAATTCAATGAGACGTTTGATTTCTTCATGTCCATACATGATAGCTTCTAGCATTACTTCCTCAGATACTTCATCTGCGCCAGCTTCAACCATGTTAATTGCATCTTTAGTACCAGCAACGGTTAAATGAATGTCACTTTTTTCAGCTTGTTCTACGTTTGGATTAATTACGAACTCTCCGCCAACTCTACCAACGATTACACCAGCAATTGGTCCTTCGAATGGAATGTCAGATGTACTTAATGCTAAAGAAGATCCAAACATCGCTGCCATCTCTGAAGAACAATCTTGGTCCACACTCATAACAATGCTGATAACTTGGACATCATTACGGAAACCATCAGCAAAAAGCGGGCGAATTGGCCGGTCAATTAAGCGACTAGCTAAAATAGCTTTTTCACTCGGACGACCTTCCCGTTTAATAAAGCCTCCAGGTATTTTCCCCACTGCATATAATCGTTCCTCATAGTTACATGTTAATGGAAAAAAGTCTAAGTTTTTTGGTTCTTTTGAAGCTGTAGCTGTACTTAAAACTGCCGTATCTCCATAACGGACCATTACGGCTCCATTTGCTTGTTTGGCTAATTGTCCAATTTCAACGGTTAATTTGCGTCCAGCCCAATCCATGGAATACTCATGTTTCGTATGTTCCATATTCTTACCCCTCTCTATCCAAATCACTTTAGAGGATAATGCGAATTAATATCGCTCTAATCATCTAATATAAAAAAAGCGTTTTACGCTTATGTTATCAATACAAATATACTATTAGTATGCACAAATTTTCGCGTCTTAAAATATGTATATAAGATTTTGTGGTGCTCGTATGATTTCTTTTTTTAACCTAACAAAAAAGCGGGAAAAATCCCGCTTCTTTTGATTATCGACGAAGTCCAAGCTTAGTGATTAATACACGGTAACGTTGAACATCTTTATTACGTAGGTACGTTAATAGATTACGACGCTTACCAACCATTTTCAACAGACCGCGACGTGAGTGGTGGTCCTTTTTGTGAGTACGTAAGTGCTCATTCAAATTGTTGATTGATTCAGTAAGGACAGCGATTTGAACCTCTGCAGATCCAGTATCGTTATCATGAGTTTTGTACTCAGCGATAAGTTCATTTTTACGTTCTTGTGTGATTGCCATCCTATTCACCTCCTAAATTTCATATCCCCTGTTACTGAGCAAGCGTCGGTGACTCGACTTGCCAAGCAAAGGTTATTTTTAATACGTTAATAAGAATACAACGTTTCTGTTCAAAAAGCAAGTTATTACCTAAGAAAAGACTATTATTCGCAATTATTCGGTAAGTGTTTGTCGATTTTATTAGACGCGTTAAATAGGGTCTGTTGATTGTAACGAAAGGCACTTCGCTTTAACACTGTTTTTTATTAAAATAATCAATAGCATTTTGTTTGTCTTTTTCGATTTGTTTAACGAGTTCTTCGATTCCGGAGAATTTTTGTTCTTTACGCAGGTATTGATGCCATTCAACGACTACTACCTGACCATAAATATCCTTGTTAAAGTCAAACACGTGCACTTCAACTGACACCCTTAAAGCTTCCTTATTAAAGGTTGGTTTGTAGCCTACATTGCATACACCTTCGTACCAGTCTTCACCAATCTTGATTTTTACAGCGTAAACACCAAGCGGAGGTAAAATATATTCATCGTTTGTTTCAACATTTGCAGTTGGAAACCCTAACGTTCTTCCTCTTTTATCTCCATGAACAACAATACCTGCTGTCATATAAAATCTTCCGAGTAATTCTGGCAGCTCCGCGGTTCTTCCACCTTTTATATATTGACGAATTCGCGTTGAACTTACTTTTTCATTCCCACTGGTTAATTTTTCAACAATGGTGAAAGTAAACTTTTCTCTAGAATGGAAAGGCAAGACCTCCATAGTACCTTTTCCCATCCGACCGTATGAGAAGTCAAATCCTGCAACCACATGTTTTACATTTAAGTCAATCACGAACTGATCGATAAATTCTTGTGGCAGGAGGTTTGCAAATTCTGTTGTAAAATGGACAATGAAAAGATAATCAATGCCTAATTCCTCAATAATTTTTATTTTCTCTGCTAAGGGCGTTATGTATTGAACATGCTTATCATTTTTCCTTAAGACTACCGATGGGTGAGGGTCAAAGGTCATGACTGCAGTGTGGAGTCCTTTTTGATGTGCTTGTTTTTTGGCCTCAAGAATTACCTTTTGATGACCAAGATGAACACCGTCAAAATAACCAAGTGCCATGGCTAATGGAGGTATTTCAGTTTTATCTATATTTAATGGGAATTTTAGCTTTATTACTTCCAATTGAAACTCACCTTTTCTTAACAGTAACCTTTTTAACCTTGATCATTACGCAAGACTTTAACTGGTTTTAAGAGGCCTGACTTGTTCGGATGTACCGAATAAATGGCCAGAGCATTTCCCTCTTCCGTTTGAGCGATAATAGGTCCGTTACTATTTATTAAATAATCTGGTATTGGTAAAAGTGCGCCATTTTTCACTTTCTCTGCTACTTTATCATTTATTATGTATTTCGGCAAATGAGAAAGTGCCATTTCTAAGGGTCTTAAACATGTTGAAATAGTACCTGTTTCCATTAACTTTTCTATTTGTTCAAACGTCAGGCAATCATCAATTGTAAATGCAGCGGATTGGACTCTAATTAAATTTGACATATGTGCCGGGTATCCAAGGCTTTCCCCAATCATTACGGCTAATGTCCTAATATAGGTTCCCTTGCTGCAGCTTACTCTAAATCGAAAAGAAATAGTTTCTCCTGAAAACTCTTCTCTTTCATCAAGCAACTCTAACCTATAAATGGTAACTTTTCTCGTTGGACGTTCCACTTCAATTCCTTTGCGGGCATATTCGTATAAACGAGTTCCATTTACTTTTACTGCAGAATACATCGGGGGAGTTTGCTCGATTTCACCTGTAAAGGATTCAAGGACTTTAAGTATTTCCTTCCTGCTAAAGGTATCAACAACCTTTTTCTCCTCAACCTTTTCTCCTGAAGCATCTTCGGTTGTAGTGGAATACCCAAGGGTTACTTCGCCTTCATAGCTCTTTCCGGCGTCAGTTATGTATTCAGCTACTTTTGTTGCCTTCCCTATACAGATAGGAAGC
Source organism: Bacillus sp. 7884-1 (assembly GCF_002272245.1). Lineage (GTDB taxonomy): Bacteria > Bacillota > Bacilli > Bacillales > Cytobacillaceae > Neobacillus. The sequence goes on from NZ_NPDD01000054.1 coordinate 4,707, forward strand.
ACTCCAGTCACATCTGGGTCAAGCGTTCCCGTATGACCCACTTTTTTTGTTTTTAATATTTTCCTTAATCTAAATACACAATCATGCGACGTTAGCCCAGCCGGTTTATATAAAGGTAAGATTCCTTCCACCCTTGGTCACTCCAATTCTATTTTGTATCGAAAAAAAAGGATAGACATTTGTCTATCCATTTATTCTTCTTCATTTTTTTCTATGCTTCTTTCTTCATGGTGCAATTGGTGAATAAGAGAGTTAATTCGATTTCCGTAATCCATTGACTCATCCCATTCAAAAAGGATTTCAGGAGTTTTGCGTAAGCGAATACGATGTCCAATTTCAGTTCGGATAAATCCTTTCGCCTTTGCAAGACCTTTAAGTGTGTTTTCCTTTTGCTCTTCATCGCCCAAAACAGAAATATATACTTTTGCTTGTTGTAGATCTCCTGTTACTTGAACATCCGTAACTGTCACAAATCCGATCCGGGGATCCTTAATTTTTCGACCTATGATGTCACTTAGTTCTTTCTTCATTTGTTCTCCAACACGATTTGCTCTGTGGCTCATCACTTCACCTCTTAACTTAAAGCCATTCTATATCGGTGATCGTTCTTTCTATTTCAGGAAAAGAATCAATTAATTTAAGTGCATTTTGCAGTTCCAGTTCAGTCATTACCCTGTTAGATGTTACCGCAACGATGGCTATTTTCGTCCTTTGCCATACGTCCTGATAGCCAACTTCTGAAACCGATACATTAAATTTTTGTTTCAACCTGGTAAGAATACGCTGCAAAACAGCACGTTTATCTTTCAATGAATGTGCATCATAGATAATACATTCACAATGTGCTAAACCTACAATCATTTACGCTCAATTTCTTCCATTACGTAAGCTTCAATAATATCTCCTTCTTTTACATCATTGAAGTTTTTAATGGTAATACCACATTCGTAACCTTGTGCAACCTCTTTGGCATCATCTTTAAATCGTTTTAATGCATCAATATTTCCTTCAAAGATAACAACCCCATTACGAATTAAACGAATTCCGCTATCACGGGTAATTTTTCCGTCTGTTACATAAGAACCAGCAATGGTTCCAACCTTTGAAACTTTAAAGGTTTGACGAATTTCCGCTTGACCAATCACTTTTTCTTTAAATTCAGGATCAAGCATACCCTTCATAGCTGCTTCAATTTCTTCAATAACCTTGTAAATAATACTGTGAAGTCGAACGTCGACCTTTTCTTGCTCAGCTGCGCGCTTCGCATTTACATCAGGACGAACATTAAAGCCAATCACAATCGCATTTGAAGCAGAGGCAAGAGTAATATCTGACTCATTAATGGCACCAGCACCACTATGAATAATTTTGATATTAACACCTTCAACGTCAATTTTTTGCAGTGAAGCGGCCACGGCTTCAGCCGAACCTTGAACGTCTGCTTTTAGGATGATATTTAAATCCTTCATCTCACCCTGCTTTAACTGTTCAAATAAATTATCTAGGCTGACGATTGATTTCTCACCACGCTGCGCTACCAATGCTAGCTGTGCACGTGCTTCACCGACTTGACGAGCTGTTTTCTCATCGTCAAATACAACGAAACGATCACCAGCTTGTGGAACATCACTTAAGCCTGTAATTTCAACAGGTGTAGACGGTCCAGCTTCTTTCACACGGCGTCCAAGGTCATTTACCATTGCACGAACACGACCATACGTGTTCCCTACAACAATAGGGTCACCTATTTTCAGTGTACCATTCTGAACGAGCAAGGTAGCCACTGATCCACGGCCTTTATCTAATTGTGCTTCAATTACTGTTCCAACTGCTTTACGATTAGGGTTTGCTTTCCATTCTTCCACTTCACTAACAAGTAGAATCATTTCCAACAGATTATCGATTCCTTCTCCTGTTTTCGCGGATAGTGGAACAAAGATTGTATCCCCGCCCCAAGCTTCAGAAACTAATCCGTGCTCGGTAAGTTCTTGCATAACACGATCGGCGTTAGCAGCTTCTTTATCCATTTTATTAACCGCCACGATAATTGGAACCTCTGCAGCCTTTGCATGATTAATTGCTTCAACTGTTTGCGGCATTACACCATCATCAGCAGCTACTACCAGGATAGTGATATCCGTGATTTTCGCACCACGTGCACGCATCGTTGTAAAGGCAGCATGTCCCGGTGTATCAAGGAATGTTATCTTTTTACCGTTTTCAACAACCTGGTAAGCACCAATATGCTGAGTAATTCCCCCCGCTTCACCTTCTGTTACCTTTGTATGACGAATGGAATCAAGCAAAGTGGTTTTACCATGGTCAACGTGACCCATAATCGTAACTACAGATGGTCTTTCTACAAGGTTTTCAGATTCATCTTCTGTAAAATAAACTTCAAGGTCGGTTGTATCGATTTTAATTTCCTCTTCAACCTCAACCCCATATTCGCTCGCGATTAATTCAATTGCGTCTTTATCTAATACCTGATTAATTGTCGCCATAACTCCCAGTAAAAATAGCTTCTTGATAATTTCAGAAGGTTCACGGTAGATTTTCTTAGCAAATTCTCCAACAGTCAAAGAATCACTAAATGTAATCTTAGCTGGAAGATCTTTCACTTTCCTTACTTGTGGCTGTGCTTGTTGAACCGGTGTATGGTTCTTTTTCCGGTTGTTATTATTATTGCGATTTTGATTATTATTATTAAAAGGTTTTTTATTTCCTTTTCCAGCGCTGAAAACCTTATTTTCCTTAGATTGGAATTGTTGATTTTGCTTTTTAGTGTCAGCCGTTTTTGGTGGAGAGGCCACTTTCACCTTGCTTGGTGTAGTAGTTTTTGCGTCGTCATCCTCAAAAGCTTTTGGACTTGTTTTACTTTGCACTTGTGGTTTAACTCCCTGCTGCTGTGGATTCTGATTCTGGCGATTTGGTTGTTGTGGTCTAGCTTGCTTTTGCCCAGGATTGCTTTGGTTTTTATTATAGGTTGCATCTAACTTTACAACTGCAGCATCCTCAATTGTTGCCATATGATTTGAAACTTCTATGTTCATTTCTTTCAGTTTAGTGATTACATCTTTACTTGAAATATTGTGTTTCTTTGCGTACTCATAAACACGTATTTTACTCATATTTTCACCCCCGCTAGAATTAATCGAGCAACGTCATCAGTTTTTTTGCAAATCCATTATCCAGTACAGCTACAACTACGCGGGCTTCTTTGCCAATCGCTTGGCCTAGAAGGTGGCGATCTTCCACTAGTTTATAGGGAACTTCGTATGACTTACATTTATCTGTAATTTTTTTTGTCGTATTTGCAGATGCATCTGCCGATAATAAAACGAGCTTTGCTTTTCCGCTTCGAATCTCCTTAACAGAAAGCTCCTCACCCGAAATGATTTTCCGTGCTCGATTGGCTAAGCCAAGTAACGACATCCATTGATTTGTATTCATATAGACTGCCTGTTTTCCTTTTCTATCAAATCCAATAGTTCTTCATATAATGATTCATCTATAGTAACCTGTAAATGATTAGATAAGGTATTTTTCTTCTTGGCTAGTAGGACTGCTTCTTTGTCCTTAGAAAGGTAGGCACCTCTACCCGACTTTTTCCCAGTTAAGTCGATAGAAACTTCCCCTTCTTTTGAGCGAACGATGCGAACGAGTTCTTTTTTCGGCTTCATTTCACCGGTTGCGACACACTTCCGCATAGGAACTTTTTTACGATTGTTCACAATCCATTCACCTCATTTATTATTCCTTTTCTTCTTCTTCGTTAAAGTCAACATCTACTTGATCATCAAAAAGTCGAATCATTTCTTCACGTGGATAGATTCCTAGTTCACGTGCTTCTGTTTCAGATTTGATATCTATTTTCCAACCTGTTAACTTCGCTGCAAGGCGGGCATTTTGTCCACGCTTCCCAATTGCTAGTGAAAGCTGATAGTCTGGTACAACAACAGTTGTCGCTTTTTCAGCTTCATTTACCTTAACATCTAAAACTTTAGATGGGCTTAAAGAATTTGCAACAAAGATGACGGGATTGTCAGACCATTTAACAATATCAATTTTTTCACCTTTTAATTCATTCACAACGGCTTGAACCCTTGTACCTTTTGGACCTACACATGATCCAACTGGGTCAACTTCATTGTTATCCGAATGAACAGAAATTTTCGAACGGTCTCCTGCTTCACGAGCAACAGATTTAATCTCAACTGTTCCATCATATATTTCTGGAACTTCAATTTCGAACAATCGCTTGAGCAAGCCAGGATGTGTTCGTGAAACGAAAATCTGAGGACCCTTTGTTGTTTTCTCTACTTTAGTAATAAAAACCTTTATACGGTCATGAGGCTTATAACGCTCATTTGGCATTTGTTCATTTACAGGCAGCAGCGCTTCAATTTTTCCAAGGCTGACATAAATAAACTTCGAGTCAAGCCTTTGAACAATTCCTGTCATGATATCTTCTTCACGATCGATGAACTCAGAATAAATAATTCCTCTTTCAGCTTCCCTAACCCTTTGTGTAACAACTTGCTTAGCTGTTTGGGCAGCAATTCTGCCGAAGTCCTTAGGTGTTACTTCCATTTCAACTACATCTTCAACAACATAGTTTGGATTTATGTTTCTTGCATCTGCTAACGATATTTCAAGTCGAGGGTCAAAAACCTCATCCACTACTTCTTTCCTTGCAAATACTCTCATTGAGCCAGATTGCAAATTCAAATCAATCCGAACATTTTGGGCTTGGTTGAAATTACGTCGATATGCCGATACAAGTGCAGCTTCAATCGCGTCAATTAAAACATCTCTAGAAATGCCCTTTTCTCTTTCTAGTATTGTAAGAGCATCTAATAATTCGCTGCTCATTTGATTATATCCCCCTATCCATTATATATTTATCTTTCATTATGAAAAAATAACTGCTAGTCTTGCACTAGCCACTTTTTCAAAAGGAATTTCAATTACTTTTTTACGGGTTTTGATTTTCATCTCTACTTTTACTGTTTGCCCGTCATAATAAAGTAATTCCCCTTCAAAACCTTTTTCACCGTCAATCGGCTCGTATGTTTTAATGAACACATTTTTACCAATTGCCTTTTCATAATCTTTTGCTTTTTTAAGCGGTCGTTCTGCACCTGGAGAAGATACCTCAAGAAAATAATTTTGGGTTATCGGGTCAAGCTCATCGAGTTTTTCACTAAGCCGTTCACTGACATTGCCACAGTCCTCTATATCAACACCGTTTTCTTTATCAATATATACGCGCAGAAACCAGTTTTTCCCTTCTTTAACAAACTCGATTTCCACCAATTCTAATCCAAGCTCCTGGATAATTGGCTGCGCTAGCTCTTCTACTACTTCCGTTACTTTGCTCATGTTTAACCTCCTTTACCGACATTCTCACCCATATTATTGGTAATTCACGGAAAGTTTTATAAATAACTCTTCAAAAAAAATCTGTATACAAAAACGAAAGAGCGGGTTTCCCCACTCTTGAACACGAGAGTATTTCTTAGTATTTCCAATAAAACTATACCATAACCAAATTTTATATGCAAACACCCAATAGCGGAAGCGCCTTGCTCAGGGGCGACAGGCATAAGACGAGCCGGCGGGAAGGTCGTTCTTTACCTTTCTGACGGATTGGCTTAGACCTGAGAGCCCCTAGGCGCAGTAGCTTGACGTTAATCTAAGTTAGAAAAGCTAGAATAGGGATAACTGGTTTTGTTCTGGTAACGAACTTAGACAACCTAGTTTATCTAAATATTCTAGAATAGTTTTTGACACTTTACCACGTTGCTGCAAATCTTCTTTAGAAAGAAACTCTCCATCTTGTCTTGCCTTTATAATATTATAAGCGGCATTTGTTCCAAGTCCCGGTATGGAGTTAAATGGAGGGATTAATGAATTTCCTTCAATGATGAACTCAGATGCATCTGATTTATACAAATCGTAATTTTGGAAAGTAAAACCCCTTTCCGTCATTTCCAGTGCTAGTTCAAGGACTGTTAACAGGTTCTTTTCCTTGTTTGACGCCTCAAGTCCCTTTGCATTAATTTCTTCAATAATTGCCCGAATAGATTCAGAACCACGTGACATTGCTTCAATATCAAAGTCTTCGGCACGAACTGTAAAATAGGCTGCATAGTATAACAACGGAAGATGAACCTTGAAATATGCAATTCTAACTGCCATTAACACGTACGCGGCTGCGTGGGCCTTTGGAAACATATATTTAATCTTTTTACAAGAATCAATATACCATTCAGGCACTTCATTTTTACGCATTTCCGCTTCCATTTCGTCTGTGAGGCCTTTCCCTTTACGTACAGATTCCATTATTTTAAAGGCAAAAGATGGCTCTAATCCTTGGTAAATTAGGTAGACCATAATATCATCCCGGCATCCAATAACTTCACTTAGGTTACAGGTTCGGTTATGAATTAATTCTTGTGCATTTCCCAGCCATACGTCTGTTCCATGTGATAAACCAGAAATTTGGACTAATTCCGAAAAAGTTGTAGGTTTTGTATCTTCTAGCATTTGACGAACAAAGCGTGTACCGAATTCTGGTATCCCAAGGGTACCGGTTTTACACATTATTTGCTGTTCAGTAACACCTAATGATTCTGTGCCGCTAAAGATTTTCATTACTTCTGGATCATCAGTTGGAATGGTTTTAGGATCCATACCGCTCAGGTCCTGCAGCATTCTGATCACCGTTGGATCGTCGTGACCAAGTATATCTAGTTTTAAAACATTATCATGAATAGAATGGAAATCAAAATGAGTCGTCTTCCATTCTGAATTTCTATCATCAGCAGGAAACTGAATTGGTGAAAAGTCATAGACATCCATATAATCAGGAATAACAATGATACCGCCAGGATGCTGACCAGTTGTCCTTTTTACACCTGTACAGCCTGATGCAAGTCTTTCTATTTCTGCCCCGCGTAATTGTAAATTATTGTCCTGTTGATAGGCTTTAACATAGCCGAAGGCTGTTTTATCTGCAACAGTACCAATCGTTCCCGCACGAAAAACATTATCTTCTCCAAAAAGAACCTTTGTGTAGTTATGTGCCCGCGGCTGATACTCTCCGGAGAAATTCAAATCGATGTCGGGAACCTTGTCCCCTTTGAAGCCAAGGAAGGTTTCAAACGGAATATCGTGTCCATCTTTTTTGTACTTTCCGCCACATTGCGGGCAATCTTTATCAGGTAAATCAAATCCAGATCCCACCGAACCATCATTGAAGAACTCTGAGTGCTTACAGGTTGGGCAGACGTAATGTGGAGGTAAAGGATTTACCTCTGTAATCTCTGTCATAGTGGCAACTAAGGAAGAACCTACTGAACCACGTGAACCAACAAGATACCCATCATCCAAAGATTTTTTTACAAGCTTATGGGAGATCAAGTAGATTACCGCAAATCCATGGCCGATAATACTCTTCAATTCTTTTTCAAGGCGTGCCTCAACGATTTCCGGAAGTGGTTCTCCGTAAATCTTCTTTGCCATTGAATAACTCATTTCTCGCATTTCTTCATCTGCGCCTTCAATTTTCGGAGTGTATAGGTCGTCTTTAATCGGCTTAATAACGTCAATCATATCAGCAATTTTGTTTGTATTCGTTATTACAATTTCTTTTGCCTTTTCTCCTCCAAGGAATGAAAAAGCAGCAAGCATTTCATTTGTTGTCCTGAAATGGACATCTGGTAGTTTGTGACGATTTAGCGGGTTGGCTCCACCTTGAGAGTTAACTAAAATTTTACGGTAAATCTTATCATTCTCATTTAAATAATGGACATTACCAGTTGCAACAACAGGAATCCCTAATTTATCGCCAAGCTTTACAATATTACCAATAATATCTTCTAGTGCCTTTTCATCACGAACAAGTTCCATCTCAATCAATGGAGCATTGACTTCCTTTGGCATTACCTCAAAGTAATCATAGAATTGTGCATAAGCTTCCACTTCATCTGGAGATTTTTGCATCATCCCCTCGAATACCTCTCCTTTATTACAGCCGGAACCAACAAGAATTCCTTCTCTGAATTTTTGAAGAATGGACCGTGGCAGCCTTGGTACTCTATAAAAATATTCAATATGAGCAATGGATACAAGTTTAAATAAATTCTTCAAACCCACTTCCGTTTGTGCCAGTAAAGTACAATGATAAGGGCGTGCTCGCTGATAAGCATTTCCCTTTCCCATGTTATCGTTAAATTGATCATGGTACTCTATTCCTTTTTCAGAAGCATCCTTTAGCATTTTCAACAGTAAATACCCTGTAGCTTCTGCGTCATAAATGGCTCTATGGTGCTGAGTTAATTCGATATCAAATTTCTTCGTTAATGTATTTAAGCGATGATTTTTCATTTCTGGGTAGAGAAATCTACCTAGTTCAAGGGTATCAATTACTGGATTTTTTGCCTTTTCAAGGCCAATGTTTTTATAGCCTACATTAAGAAATCCCATATCGAAGGATGCATTGTGTGCAACCAGGACACCGTCTTCTACCCAATCATGAAACCTTTGGATTACCTCTCCAACTTCTGGAGCATTTTGGACCATATCGTCCGTAATCCCTGTTAAATTGATGGTTGTTGCTGATAGTCGATGATGCGGATTCGCAAATGATTCAAACCGGTCAATAATTTCCCCATCTCGTATTTTTACTGCCGCTAGTTCAATAATCGTGTCATATACGGCTGAAAGACCTGTCGTTTCAACGTCAAATACAACAAATGTATCTTCTGCTAGTAGACGATGGGCGTCATTATAAGTAATTGGAACACCATCATCTACAAGATTTACTTCAACACCATAAAGAATTTTAATATCATTTTTCTTTCCAGCGCTATACGCCTCAGGAAAGGATTGTGCAACAGCATGGTCTGTAACTGCAATCGCCTTATGACCCCACTTCTTCGCTTGAGCAATGAGCGCTCCTACAGGAGTGACAGCATCCATTGAGCTCATTGGAGTGTGAAGGTGCAGTTCTACTCTTTTTTGATTTTCAGGTGCCGTATCCTTACGGCCAGCAGGTTTAATTTCATTTATATCATTACCAATCATGACTAAATCACGTACAAATGTATCATTTTGGATACTGCCTCTTACTCTTACCCACATTCCTTTTTTGACGAGCTGGTAAAGGGCTGCATCTTCTTTGTCGCGAGAGAACATCTTAACCATAAGCGAGCTGGTGTAATCGGTAATCTTAAATGTTAATAGCGTACGGCCACTTCTAAGTTCCCTTGTCTCCGCATCAAAAATAAACCCTTCAACGGTGACTCTGCGTTCTTCATCTACAATCTCAATCATACTTCTTAGGTCTTGATCATCCTTGATGGTTAGCCCGATTGAAAGAGGCCCTTCTGGAACAGATCCGCCAGTATCTTTCTCAGCTTCTTTCTTTTGTAAATCTGCTAAGGCCATCAGTCCGCGTTCCTGATCCTCTTTTTGTTTGGCTATTAAGAATTGTTGATATTCGTCATTCTTTTCTCCGCTCTGAATATCAGTTTCAACCGTTAAGCTTGGGAATCCATATGACTGATAAAGACTGGTAATCAGGGATCCATATTTCCTTTTTAAGGCCATTCCTTCTGTTTCATTACGCACTGATACCGTTAACTTATTCCCGCTAAGTACCGGCACCTGTTCATTTAGTAATTTTAACATTGGCGGTGAGATGCCATCGATTTGCTGAATACTATAATTCCAATACTCCAGAAACAATTCGGGATGAAAGCTTGGGTTTTCTACTTTTAAATCATAGGAAATCTTTGCAATAGTAGAAAACTTTCTTTCAAGCTGCGTAGTAAAACGAAGATATAAACTAAAAGGAAGAATTTTTTCTAATAAAAATTGGAAATGCCATTTACGTGACTTTTTTTCTACTATAAATCTTTCAATTTGAGCATTTTGAAATTGTGCTACTACAGCGTCCTCTTTTAATTCTAGTTGCTGGAGCAAGAGTAAGAATCGCTCTTTTTTGCCAGAGGCATGTTCGCTCATCATTCCCTCTCCCATCTATATATTGTCTAGCTTCAGCGCCTAGCCCCTCTATGGTCTACATCCAATCACTTCTGGAAGGCAAAAAAACGCCTACCGTCAGCGCTTGTCTTATGCTTGTCGGGCTGAACACAAAGGAAAGCTCCTTTGAATACTCTTCGCAGGAACAAGCTGTGCTTGTTCCGAAGGCGCTTCCGCTTTTCGTTAAATCTCTAATTTATCTATTATCAAAAAGTAATTATATCATATGATACCTAATCATTCGGCTTATTTCGACAGAAAAATAAAACCAAAAAAGTAAATAAAAAAAGGTTCGCCAGGGAACCTTTTCTCAACTTTCAAATGAACTTACAAGAAAAATCTTTGGATATCATTCCAAGTAACAACCAGCATAAGGAGCATTAAGAGAGCAAATCCAATAAAATGGACCATTCCTTCCTTATGACGATCTATCGGCTTTCCTCTTACTGCTTCGACTGCAAAGAACATTAGCCTTCCGCCATCTAGTGCTGGGATTGGCAGGAGATTCATGATTCCTAGGTTAATACTTAAAATAGCTGCCCACTTCATCACATAGTAAATTCCTGATTGAACTACCGTATCAGTGGAAGCATATATTCCAACTGGCCCAGAGAGCATGTCAATTGAGAACTGACCAGTAACAAGCTGTCCAAGCATGACAAAAATTTGCTTTGTCCAAAAATAAGTTTCAGTAAAACCAGCAGTAATGGCTTTTAATGGTGATTTTTCTATTGGGCTGTAAACACCAATTAGACCTATCTTTTCTCCTTCAACACTTTGCTCTTTCGGAGTTACGGTAATTTCCTGTTCTTTTCCATCACGGCTTATAGAAAAATCAAGTGTTTCATTAGGATTTTCTCTGATAATTTCTACGACATCAGACCAGCTGGAGATTTCAGCGCCATTGATACTTTGGACTATATCTCCTTCTAATAATCCCGCTGCATTCGCAGCGCCATCAGGCGTAATTACACCTAATTTCGGCTCGTTAGTAGGGACACCTTGTAAAAAGGCAATTATAATGAACAAAAAGAATGCCAAGACGAAATTCATCATCGGGCCAGCAAAAATGGCCATGGTTCTCTGAGGCAGCGTTTTTGAAGCAAACTGACGATCATAAGGGGCCAATTGTGTTTCTACCCCATTTTCAACCGTAACAGCAGTCGGACTTATAGGAAAAGTTTGCAACCTTTCTTCCTCATCCTCTGGGTATCCCTTAATGAACAGCTTATGTTCAATATCAGCATACTCTACTTCCACAATTCGGCAATCTGGATACTTTTCTTTATTGTTCAAAATGATTTTATTTACGTTATTCTCTTTGTCAAACAAAAGCCCGATTCTGTAACCAGGTTTTAGTTCCACAACCTCCGGATCTTCACCAGCCATCCGAACAAATCCACCAATTGGCAGTAACCTAATTGTATACGTTGTTTCCCCTTTTTTATGAGTGAAAACCTTTGGCCCAAAGCCGATTGCAAATTCGCGGCACAAAATACCTGCTCGTTTCGCAAAAACCAAATGGCCTAATTCATGAAAAAATACTAGTGCACCAAAGATAACGATAAAGGCAATAACTGTAGTCAAACTAAAAACCACCTTTTTTATTGAAGTGAATTTACATATTGTCTTGTTTCTTTGTCCACCTCTTGAATAATGGATAAGTCAGGATTTTTTATTAATTCGTGTTTATTTAATGCCTTCTCAATCATATCTTCAATTTGTAAGAAACTAATCTTTTCATTTAAAAAAGCAGCTACAGCAACTTCATTTGCTGCATTTAAAACTGTAGGCAGTGTTCCGCCTTGTTTGCCAGCCTCATAAGCAAATTGCATACAGCGAAAACGATTTGCGTCCATTTCCTGGAAATGCAATTGTCCAATTTTAGCTAAATCTAACCTTTGAGAGGAAGTTAGGGGTAACCGGTCAGGATAAGCGAGTGCATATTGGATCGGTACTCTCATATCTGGTGTTCCAAGCTGTGCAATTATGCTGCTGTCATGAAATTCTACCATTGAATGAATAATACTTTCTTTATGAAGCAGTACATCAATTTTTTCATAGGGCATGTTGTACAGCCAATGAGCCTCAATCACCTCAAGCCCTTTATTCATCATGGTTGCGGAATCTATTGTTATTTTTGCTCCCATTGACCAATTGGGATGATTTAAGGCTTCTCTAACCGTAACTCCTTCTAACTCTTTACGAGTCCGGTCACGGAAGCTGCCGCCAGAAGCAGTCAAAATCAATCTTTCTATATTCTTATCCTTTTCACCCTGTAAGCACTGAAAAATAGCAGAATGTTCACTGTCCACCGGAAGTAATGCCACTCCACTTTTCTTCGCAGCCTCCATAACTAGATGACCCGCCGTAACAAGTGTCTCTTTATTGGCAATCGCAATGGTTTTTCCCGCTTCAATTGCATGTAAGGTAGGGTTCAAACCAATACTTCCAATCACTGCATTTACTAGGATATCCGTTGAAGGATATACTGCAGCTTCTATGAGGCCCTCTTCACCAAAGGTAAATTTAGTATTAGGAAACTCTGCTTTTAATGTATTACAGTCTTGGTACTCTTGTACAGAAACTAGCTCTGGCTTAAATTCATGTATCATTTTTCGGGCTAAATCTAAATTTTTCCCTATCGAAATGGCAACTAATTTAAAATCAGATGGGTGTTCACGAAGTATATCTAAAGTTTGAGTGCCTATCGAGCCTGTAGCACCCAAAATGCAAATCTTTTTCAAAGAAAATTCAACTCCCTAACTCTACCATAGATGAAAAAAGTGTAATAATGGCAAAACGAATAATAGACTATCGAAACGGTCAAGGATTCCCCCATGACCTGGTAATATATTTCCAGAATCCTTCACATTAAAATGCCGTTTGAACGCAGATTGAACCAGATCACCAATTTGTCCAAAAATAGAAAGGACAACAGTTATCGCCATTAATGTAAATATTGTTGCATTGATTTCAGAAAATATAGCAAACAATATAGCAACAATTAAGGCTGAAACTACTCCGCCTATGGATCCCTCAACTGTCTTATTAGGACTTATTTCAGGCCAAAGTTTCGTTTTCCCTGTAGCTTTACCGATAAAATAAGCACCTGAATCAGTCGCCCAAATCATGAATAATGAGTAGAAGATATAGACGATACCCGCATCACGCGTCTCAATAAAGAAATAAAAGCCTATTCCCACATAAATGGCTGACAAAATCGAAAAACCAGCATCTTCGAAGGTAAATCGGTTCTTTGTTATCACGGTATATGCCAATAGCAAAAGGATAAAAGCAATACCAATTTCTGTTTTTGTATAAATAAAAGTATTTACTATATCACTATACTGCTCTGGAAAAAGCATAACCCAGAGAAATAAAACAGTCAGCAATCCATGAACAGAAAAAATACTAAGTTTTTTCATTTTTAATAACTCATACAATCCCACAGTTGCGAGGAAATATGTTAAAAGGACAAAAGGCAGTCCACCATAAAAAACAATTGGTAAAAATAAAGCAGCTGCTACAACTCCTGTAATGATTCTTTGCTTCATCTAAGATTTCAACACCTTTATAGTACTTGAGAGAGATAAACTTTAGATACCGCCAAAACGGCGTTGACGGTTTTGATATACTTCAATTGCTTCAACTAGATGTTTTTCTTTGAAATCCGGCCATAATACATCCGTAAACCAAAACTCCGTATATGCTAATTGCCACAACATGAAATTACTTAGCCTGATTTCACCACTCGTACGGATTAATAAATCCGGGTCATTGAGGTTAGAAGTCATCAGGTATGAGGAGAAAATCTCTTCGTTTAACTCGCTCTCTTTTAGTATTCCACTTTTATAATCATTTAAGACTTTTTTGGCCGCATCAATAATTTCAGATCGACTGCCATAGTTAAGTGCAAAGTTTAATACAAGTCCATCATTATTCTTTGTATCCTCAATCGCTCTTTCAATTGCATTTAATGTATGTACCGGAAGTTGATCTTTATACCCCATCATCGTTACTTGAACATTTTCTTCAATTAATTCAGGCAGAAAGGTTCCTAAAAACTCCTCTGGAAGCTTCATTAAATAGTCCACTTCATTTTTTGGCCGCTTCCAGTTTTCAGTTGAAAAAGCATATAACGTAAGTGTTTTAATTCCAAGGTTGTTGGCTAACTTCGTTATCTTACGCACGACCTTCATACCTTCATGATGTCCGGCAATTCGTGGCAAGGCTCTCTTCTTAGCCCAACGTCCATTGCCATCCATAATAATCGCAACATGTTCCGGTACCGGCAATTTTTTAATCTTTTCTATATTTTCTCGGAGTGTGGAAGAGTTATTGTTTTGATTCTTCCAAAGCCTTATTTTATTAAACATAACATTGCTCCTCCAAATTAAGATAATCATTTCCTCCGATAATAGATCATGCCCACAGAGCCTGTGTTGATATATATGAAGAATGCTGATTTTCGCATGCTTTTATCATACCAAAAAAGTAAAAATATATCTTCTACTAAATAAGTTATGTACTTGTACAAGAAATAAGAATGACGAATAGTGAAAAAACCCCCTAAAAAAGAGGGTTCTCACAATAATTAAACTTCCAAGATTTCTTTTTCTTTGTCTTTTGTTATTTGGTCAATCTTACTAATGTGTTCGTCAGTTAGTTTTTGAATATCATCCGAATAACCTCGAAGGGCATCTTCCGTAATTTCTCCGTTTTTCTCCAGCTTTTTCAAATCATCGTTACCGTCACGTCGAATATTACGAATCGCTACTTTCGCCTCTTCAGATTCTTTCTTTACTAATTTCACTAGCTCTTTTCGGCGTTCTTCAGTCAATTGGGGGATGGCTAATCTAATGACCATACCATCATTTGATGGATTTAACCCTAAATCAGATTTTAGAATCGCCTTTTCAATATCACCAAGAATTGATTTATCATAAGGCTGGATGACAAGAAGTCTTGCTTCTGGAGTAGAAATTCCAGCCATTTGATTCACTGGTGTCGGTGCTCCATAATAATCAATTGTAATCCTATCTAATAAAGAAGCACTCGCTCTCCCTGCACGAATACTAGCAAGCTCACGGGAATACGATTGAATTGCTTTAAGCATTCTATCCTTCGTTGCTGAAACCACTTGTTTTGGCATTATTATTTCCCCCTAACAATCGTTCCAATTTTTTCACCCATTACCGCACGTTTAATATTTCCTTGTTCCATAATCGAGAAAACAATAAGTGGAATATCATTATCCATGCATAATGAAGATGCAGTTGAATCCATGACAGCTAATCCCTCTTTAATGACATCAAGGAAAGAAAGGTCATCGTATTTTGTTGCATTAGGATCCAGACGTGGATCCGCTGAATATACACCATCAACATTATTTTTTGCCATTAAGATTACTTCTGCGTCGATTTCAGCTGCACGTAAAGCCGCAGTTGTATCGGTTGAGAAATACGGATTTCCTGTCCCGGCTGCAAAAATAACGACTCTCTTTTTTTCTAAATGTCTCATTGCTCGACGTCTAATATATGGTTCTGCAACTTGACGCATTTCAATTGAAGTTTGTACTCTTGATTCAATTCCCAGGTGTTCTAAACTGTCCTGAAGGGCTAAAGAATTCATTACAGTGGCTAACATCCCCATATAATCAGCAGTTGCTCTGTCCATTCCCATCTCACTGCCTATTTTACCACGCCAAATATTACCACCGCCAACAACAACTGCAACCTCAACACCAAGTTCTGCAATTTCCTTTACCTGCCCAGCGATTGATTTTATTACGGATGGTTTAATACCGAAGCTTGATTCTCCTGCAAGTGCTTCCCCGCTTAATTTTAGAACGACGCGTTTGTACTTAGGACCGCTCATATAAACCTCCTTATTATGTATATGATTATAAAAAAACTTTAAAAATAGGGAACACATCGTGTTCCCTATTTAAGACATATTTTGCCTATCATACCTTATAAACAAACCAATTACTTTTTATTAACTTGGTTCATGACTTCTTCAGCGAAGTTGTCTTCACGCTTTTCAATACCTTCGCCCACTTCGTAGCGTATGAATTCACGAACAGAAGCGCCTTTTGACTCAACGAACTGACGAACTTTTTGGTCTGGGTTTTTAACGAAAGTCTGGTCAAGTAAGCAAACATCTTCAAAATATTTTCCAAGACGGCCTTCTACCATTTTTTCTACGATTTTTTCTGGCTTTCCTTCGTTAAGTGCTTGTGTAGTTAACACTTGACGCTCACGCTCAACTTCCTCTTGAGAAACTTGATCACGTGAAACATATAAAGGTCTAAGAGCAGCAATGTGCATAGAAACATCTTTTGCAGCATCCGCATCAGTAGTTCCTTCTAGAACTGTTAATACACTAATACGTCCTCCCATGTGAAGGTATGCACCAAATGCATCATTATCTGTTTTAGAAACTACAGTAAAACGACGAAGTGAAAGTTTTTCACCAATTTTAGCAATAGCAGCATTGATATAGTCTGCTACAGTCACTCCATTAATCGTTTGTGCAGAAGCTTCTTCAACTGTTGCTGGTTTGTTAGCAAGCAAGTGTGCAGCTAATTCTTTTACTAGGCTTTGGAAAGCTTCGTTCTTTGCAACGAAATCAGTTTCAGAGTTTACTTCTAAAATAACTGCTTCGTTTCCTTCTGCAACAACATACGTTAAACCTTCTGCAGCAATACGGTCGCCTTTTTTCGCAGCTGAAGCAATCCCTTTTTCCCGTAAGAAGTCGATTGCTTTTTCCATATCACCATTTGTTTCTGTTAAAGCTTTTTTACAATCCATCATTCCTGCGCCAGTTTTTTCGCGTAGTTCTTTTACCATTTGAGCAGTAACTGCCATGATTTTTTCCTCCTTTAATTCCTTATGTACATACTAATAGCTTAGCCATTGAACGCTAAGATAAACCCTTAAAAAAAGGTGATAAAGGGTCTCCCTCTTATCACCTTTTTTAGTTCAAACTATTTGACTTGTCCAGCTCCATCGCCTAGCCCCTCGAGGTCAAAAGCCAATCACTGCAGAAGGCAAAGAGCGCCTTCCACAGTGCTTGTCTTTTGCTTGTCGGGGCTAACCAAGGCGATTCCGCTTTTCTATTACGCTTCTACAGCTACTTCTTCACCTTGTTTTGCTTCAAGGATAGCGTCTGCCATTTTACCTGTTAAAAGCTTAACCGCACGAATCGCATCGTCATTCGCAGGAATAACTACATCGATTTCGTCTGGATCACAGTTAGTATCAACAATTCCTACGATAGGAATGTTTAATTTTTTAGCTTCAGCAACAGCGATACGCTCTTTACGAGGGTCGATAATGAAAAGTGCATCAGGAAGCTGCTTCATATCTTTGATTCCGCCTAAGAATTTTTCAAGGCGTTCTAGTTCTTTCTTTAATTGAACTACTTCTTTTTTAGGTAAAACTTCGAAAGTACCGTCTTCTGACATTCTTTCAATATCTTTTAAGCGACCAATACGCTTTTGGATTGTTTCAAAGTTTGTTAAAGTACCACCCAACCAACGTTGGTTAACAAAGTACATACCTGAACGAGCTGCTTCTTCTTTAACAGAATCTTGAGCTTGTTTCTTAGTACCAACAAAAAGGATAGTCCCGCCATTAGCAGCTAGATCCTTAACCCAGTTATAAGCTTCTTCAACTTTCTTAACTGTTTTTTGTAGGTCGATGATATAAATACCGTTACGCTCTGTGAAGATATATTTCTTCATTTTTGGGTTCCAACGGCGAGTTTGGTGTCCAAAGTGTACACCAGCTTCAAGCAATTGCTTCATTGAAATTACTGACATGTTTTTTTCCTCCTATGGTTTCGTTTTCCTCCGCTAAGTCTCATTTTCAAACAGCAACTGTATTAACAGCACCGGCTGCTTAAATCAACAAGCGTGTGTAATAACACCATGAAATAATATAGCATAACTAAAGATAACAATCAAGTTTTACTTTCAAAAAAAATCCCCGGTAAAACCAGGGATTTTTCCATGAATTAGTTAGAACGTAATTTATCTAACTCAACTAAGAATTTATCATTTAAGACTTTGATATACGTTCCTTTCATACCAAGAGAACGAGATTCAATGACTCCGGCACTTTCAAGCTTTCTTAAAGCATTAACAATTACAGAACGAGTAATACCAACACGGTCTGCAATTTTCGAAGCAACTAATAAGCCTTCGTGTCCATTTAACTCTTCAAAGATATGTTCAATCGCTTCAAGTTCACTGTAAGATAATGAACTGATCGCCATTTGAACAACAGCCTTGCTTCTCGCTTCTTCTTCGATTTCCTCAGACTTTTCACGCAGGATTTCCATACCAACAACAGTTGCACCATACTCGGCAAGAATAAGGTCATCATCGTGGAATTTCTCTTGCAATCGTGCAAGAATTAATGTTCCAAGGCGTTCACCTCCGCCAATAATCGGAACGATTGTTGTTAACCCTTCACGGAATAGGTCTCTATTTTCAACAGGAAATGCTGTATATTGACTTTCCACATCAAGATTTGAAGATGTCTCTTGAATATTAAATAGTCCATTTATATATTCTTCTGGAAATTGACGATCCTCTAGCATCTTTTTCATACGGTCATTTTCGATTTGCTGATTAATAGCAAAGCCTAAAAGCTTACCACGGCGACTGACAACGAAAATGTTTGCTTCAATTACTTCACTTAGGGTCTCTGACATTTCCTTAAAGTTAACTGGTTTTCCTGCTGCCTTTTGTAATAACACATTAATTTTTCTAGTTTTTGTAAGTAAATCCATCTGTTTCTTCCTCCTAATTAACTCAGAACCATTATTAAGTTTTATTGTTAAATCATTATAAGATAAATTGGCTTAAATCTTTATTTTTCGCTATTGCTCCAAGCTTATCATCAACATATTGTGGAGTAATGGTAACCTTCTCCATTAAAATATCAGGTGCTTCAAACGATAAGTCTTCTAATAATTTTTCTAATATTGTGTGAAGTCTTCTTGCTCCGATATTATCTGTATTTTGATTCACTTCAAAAGCAACCTCAGCTATTCTACGAATAGCATCGTCAGAAAATTCAATTTGTATACCTTCTGTTTCTAATAATGCTTGATATTGTTTAATCAAAGCATTATCAGGTTCAATCAAAATCCTAAAGAAATCATCTACCGTTAATTTCGTTAGTTCAACACGAATCGGTAAACGACCCTGTAATTCTGGTATTAAATCCGAGGGTTTTGACATATGAAACGCACCAGCTGCGATAAATAAAATATAATCTGTTTTTATTGAGCCATATTTGGTAACAACGGTTGAACCTTCAACAATCGGTAAAATATCTCGTTGAACACCCTCACGAGACACGTCCGCTGAGGAACCTCCAGAGTTTTTGCTGGCAATTTTATCAATTTCATCAATAAAGATGATACCTGTCTGTTCAGCACGGTAAACTGCTTCAGTGGTAACCTCATCCATGTCAATCAATCTTGCGGCTTCTTCGCTGGTTAATACTTTCCTTGCCTCGCGCACAGTTAATTTTCTTTTCTTCCGTTTCTTCGGCATAAAGCTGCTGAGCGCATCTTGCATGTTCATACCCATTTGTTCCATCCCTGAACCTTGAAGCATATCAAACATGGATGGTGTTTGCTCTTCAACATCAACCGTAACCATCTCTTCTTCCAATTGACCAAGAGCAAGCTTTTCCCTTACAATCTTACGTTTTTCAGTAATAGAGTAATCCTCTTGATGTGTATCCTGATCCGGAGTTGCATTTCCGCCGCCAAATAACATTTCAAGTGGATTTTTATAATTTTGTGCTTTCTTAGCTGATGGAACAAGTAAATCAACTAGCCTAGCATTTGCGTTTTCCTCTGCACGTTCCTTAACAGACAACATTCTATCCTCTTTAACCAATCTGACAGATGTTTCAACGAGGTCACGAACCATAGATTCCACATCACGGCCAACATACCCGACTTCCGTAAATTTAGTAGCCTCTACTTTAACGAATGGTGCTCCAACCAGCTTCGCAATTCTTCTGGCAATTTCCGTTTTACCAACACCAGTTGGACCAATCATTAAAATATTTTTAGGAATAATTTCTTCGCGGAGTTTTTCGTTTAGCAAGCCTCGTCTATATCGATTTCTTAGTGCAACCGCCACTGCCTTTTTTGCGTCCTTCTGACCTATAATATATTGATCAAGTCTCTCAACAATTTGACGCGGTGTTAGGTTATCTGTTTTAGCCATTGTAGGTTCCCTCCCGTTAGAGCTCTTCCACGATAATGTTGTGGTTTGTGTATACACATATTTCTGCAGCTATTTCTAAAGAAGCCTTTGCGATTTCTTTTGCTGTAAGATGGTCACCAGCATATTTCTTTAGAGAACGTCCAGCTGCCAGTGCATAATTCCCACCTGAACCAATTGCTAGAATTCCATCATCAGGCTCAATTACTTCTCCTGTTCCAGATACTAGGAGTATATCTTCCTGATTCATAACAATTAACATGGCTTCTAGCTTTCTTAGGATCTTATCACTTCTCCACTGTTTAGCAAGCTCAACAGCTGCTCGTTGGAGGTTTCCGTTATATTCTTCTAATTTCCCTTCGAACATTTCAAAAAGGGTAAAGGCATCGGCTACAGATCCGGCAAAACCAGCTAATACTCTTCCATTAAATATCTTTCTAACCTTTTTTGCTGTGTGCTTCATCACTACAGCATTCCCAAACGTGACTTGACCATCACCTGACATTGAACATTGACCGTTATGATGGATTGCAAATATCGTCGTGGCATGAAATTGGTTCATCATTCTTCCTCCTCTTGCATTTTTACTAGTAAACCTATCTAACAAGAGATTGTCATAAGCAGACAAGTGCATTACACTAGAATAGTATGAAAACTTTATTCATTTATTCCCTTATATGTATGGGCATATACGTTTCAATTGACTCCATTAAATCCGCACTTGTTCATCCATGAACAAGTTGAATTTACGCTAAGCATATGGGATTGTCCAATTGTATATTGTGATAAAGTTCTCTCCATTTGTAAATGGTTGTGAACGAACGTTGCTAAATCAGTCACATTTATTAATATGTCCACCTCACAAAGGCTACTAAAGCGTAACACACTTTTTTACCCCTTGCAATAAATTTTACAAAACTTTCACAAAGTTCTGAATTGTTTCCAATGCTCGGTTTGCATGCTGCATATTTCGTTCCTGTTTCCCCTTAATTTTTTCAGGTAATTCCGGAAACAGCCCAAAATTAGCATTCATAGGCTGGAAATTCTTTGCGTTAGCTGTGGTGATATATCGTGCCATACTTCCAATCGCTGTTTCAACAGGAAACTCGACTGGATTATTCCCCTGTGCTAATCTAGCAGCATTTATTCCAGCGGCTAGTCCACTTGCAGCCGATTCTACATATCCTTCCACACCTGTCATCTGTCCAGCAAAAAACAGATTTTCCCGTTCCCTAAATTGGTAAGAAGCTTTAAGAACCTTTGGTGAATTGATAAAGGTATTTCGATGCATGACCCCATAGCGGACAATCTCTACATCTTCAAGTCCTGGTATTAACCGCAGGACTTCTTTTTGTGGACCCCATTTCAAATGTGTCTGGAAACCAACAATATTATAAAGGGTTCCTGCTGCATCATCTTGCCGCAGCTGAACAACCGCATAAGGTCTTTTTCCTGTCTTAGGATCCTCTAAACCAACTGGCTTTAATGGACCGAATAACATTGTTTTCTTGCCTCTTTGTGCCATGACTTCGATTGGCATACAACCTTCAAAAAAGATTTCCTTTTCAAATTCCTTTAAAGGTACTGTTTCTGCTGCAATTAATGCTTCATAAAAGGTGTTGAATTCTTCCTCTGTCATTGGACAATTTAAATAAGCAGCTTCACCCTTATCATAACGTGATTTCAAATACACCTTTTCCATATTAATACTGTCTTTTTCAAGAATTGGTGCTGCAGCATCATAAAAATAAAGGTAATCCTCGCCCGTTAAAAACTTTAGTTGTGCGGATAAATCAGGACTTGTTAAAGGTCCTGTTGCTATTACGGTTATTCCCTCAGGAATTTCCGTCACTTCTTCATTAATGACTGTTACATTTTCATGATTTCTTACCATTTCTGTCACTTTAGCCGCAAACTCATGACGGTCAACCGCCAAGGCTCCTCCTGCCGGGACCGAGCATGCATCAGCAGCAGCGATAATAACAGAATCGAGCAATCGCATTTCTTCCTTTAATACACCAACCGCATTTGTTAAGTTATTTGCTCTTAAGGAATTACTGCATACTAATTCAGCGAACTTATCAGTATGATGAGCGGGTGTTTGTTTAACGGGTCTCATCTCATAAAGTCTGACTTTTACACCCCGTTTAGCGATTTGCCACGCAGCCTCACTCCCTGCCAAACCAGCTCCGATTACATTTATTGTTACATCAATCATGTTTGACCTCCTGATTTTCACAAAGCTGATGATTCATGAATCTAGCTTTACTTATTACTATGATTACTTTTCCCTCTTTTTAGCCCATCTTGCATTGTACTATACGAATCAAAAACAAAAAAGTTTTATGATTTATAAAAATAAGCGGAAGCTGCTTGCGCTGGATTAAAAAATATAAAAGAGTGAGCTGTGCTCACCCTTAGCTTTGTGGTTCTTCTTTGTAATCACATTCGGTGCATTGTACTTGGACACCTTTTTTTAATTTCTTTTCAACGAGCGTTCCTTCACATTTAGGACAGGCTCTTGGTAAAGGCTTATCCCATGAAATAAATTCACATCCTGGAAACTTGTCACATCCGTAAAAGATTCTTTTCTTCTTACTTTTACGTTCAATGATATTTCCTTCTTTACATTTTGGACAGGTAACGCCGATTTCTTTTACAATGGCTTTTGTATTACGGCAATCCGGGAAATTGCTGCATGCCATAAATTTACCGTATCGGCCCATTTTAAATACCATTTGGCTCGAGCATAATTCACAATCTTCGCCTGCCGGCTCATCTTTAATTTCAACAGACTGCATCTCTTTTTCGGCAATAACAAGATGTTTCTCAAATTCTTGATAAAAACCATCAATGATTTCAACCCAGCGAACTTTACCATCCTCAACATTATCCAAATCCCGCTCCATTTTGGCAGTAAAATCTGCATTGATAATATCCGGAAAGAATTCAAGTATTAATTCATCAACAATTTCACCTAACTCAGTAGGGACAAATCGTTTATTATCCAGCGCGACATATCCACGCTTTTGGATTGTATCCAAAGTTGGTGCATAGGTGGATGGACGTCCTATGCCTAGTTCTTCAAGTGTTCTAACCAATCTAGCCTCTGTATACCTTGGCGGCGGCTGTGTAAAATGTTGTTTTGGTTCAATATCTTTTTTGAATACAACATCGCCTTCTTGTAGATTTGGCAGCATTTTGTCGCGTTCTTCAACTTGATCATCTGAACCTTCCACGTATAGCTTCATAAATCCAGGAAACTTTATTTTTGAACCGGTTGCTCGGAATATGACATTTCCATTCTGTAAGTCAACGCTCATTGTATCCATAACAGCCTGGGCCATTTGACTCGCTAAAAATCGTTCCCAAATTAACTTATATAGACGCAGTTGGTCTCTTGATAGATATTGTTTCAAACTATTTGGTTCACGCAATGTACTCGTCGGACGGATAGCTTCGTGAGCATCCTGAGCATTTGATTGTTTTTTCTCTTTTCTTTGTTCTTCTTTTAAGTAATCCTGGCCATATTCCTGAAGAATATAATCCGCAGCCTCTTTTTGAGCCACTTCGGATATACGAGTTGAATCTGTTCTCATATAGGTGATAAGACCAACTGTTCCAGATGAACCAAGCTCAATTCCCTCGTATAATTGCTGTGCCAGCATCATGGTTTTCTTAGCACGGAAATTGAGTTTTCTAGCAGCTTCCTGCTGGAGGGAAGACGTAATAAATGGTGGAGAAGGATTTCGTTTACGCTCTTTTTTAGTTACCGAAACCACCTTAAAATTATCGCCTTCCATTTTTTTAAAAATCTCTTCAACATCCTGTTTTGATTTCAGTTCTGTTTTTTCTTTGTTAGCTAGCGAGAAATAAGAAGCACTAAAATGATCCTTTCCCTTAACCAACTCTCCTTCAATTGTCCAATATTCTTCAGGAACAAATGCTTTTATTTCCTTCTCTCGTTCGATAATTAATCGGACAGCGGTAGATTGAACTCGTCCCGCACTTAACCCTTTTTTCACTTTTTTCCAAAGAAGCGGACTAATATTATATCCAACTAGACGATCTAGAACCCTTCTTGCTTGCTGTGCATCGACTAAATCCATATTGATTGGACGCGGGTGTTTAAAGGATTCTTTAATTGCTTCTTTGGTAATTTCATTAAATACAACACGACAATCTGAATGTATATCTACATTTAAGCTATGAGCAAGATGCCATGCAATTGCTTCCCCTTCGCGATCCGGGTCAGCCGCGAGATAAACTTTCTTTGCTTTTTTTGCAGCTGTTTTTAATTCCTTTAATACTGGACCTTTACCGCGAATCGTAATGTATTTCGGTTCGTACATATTTTCAACGTTTACACCCATTTGACTTCTAGGTAGA
Organism: Bacillus sp. 7884-1; assembly: GCF_002272245.1. Classification (GTDB taxonomy): domain Bacteria; phylum Bacillota; class Bacilli; order Bacillales; family Cytobacillaceae; genus Neobacillus. The sequence continues at coordinate 29,407 of NZ_NPDD01000054.1, forward strand.
TCTCGTATGTGCCCCATCGATGCTTTAACTTTATATTTATTTCCTAAATAACGTTCAATTGTTTTCGCTTTTGCAGGTGATTCTACAATTACAAGAAACTCTGACATGCAAATTATCCTCCTCAGTACTTCACAAAAAACCTTATCCCTATTTTTCCATTTATATGATCATTTTTTAAAAACTGGAAAAAGTATTCATAATTAATACTTCTTATTCTTAAACAAATAACTATTGATGTCAATAACGACGAAACCGTTTACAACTAGTTAATGATAATAATACGCCAAATTATTCCTATTTACACATTCTTTTTTTCAAATATCTGTTGGAAAATGTATAACATATTTGAAATAATTTCAAGCTTTTTTAACTTAAATCTACAATAAATCGAAAAAATCTTTAAAAAACTGCGAATACTATTAATAAATTTGAAAATCAATGTAGGTTATAACGGAAGTTCATCTAAAATATCCTCGCTGCACATTACAGGCTTTGCCCCCTGCTGGATTAGGTCATTTGTACCCAATGAATACGGATTAAAGATACTTCCAGGCAGTGAAAAAACTTCACGTCCTTCATTGACTGCATAATTGGCCGTAATCAGAGATCCACTTTTTCGTTTTGCTTCTATTATAAATGTCCCGTTTGACATCCCGCTTATGATTCTGTTGCGCGCTGGAAAATGCCATCGTTCCGGCTTCGTAATTGGTGGATATTCTGAAACGACCAGCTGTGTTTTCATCATTTCTCTTGCTAATTCAGCGTTTTCCTTTGGATAAATATGATTCAATCCTCCAGCTATTACAGCAATGGTATTACCGCCATTTTTCATTGCGTACTCATGTGCGAGAGAATCTATACCATTAGCTAAACCGCTGACAATAACCACTCCTTTTTCCACTAAAGGCGGAAACAGTAACCGAATCGCACTCTTACCATACTGGGTCGCTTGGCGGGAACCCACTACTGCAAGCTTTGGCTGTTTTACTAGCAAAGAGAGATTTCCCTTTGCAAATAACACCCAGGGCGGCTGATAGATTTCTTTTAATAGGCTGGGGTAATTTTCATCAAAGATAGTGATAACCTTAATTCCATTTTTTTCATATTGCTGGATTTGTTCCATAATGATTTCGGATTGTAAGGAAGTTGTAGAAGGAAGGTTTGTATGTGCTGTGGAAGAGAATAGGTTTTGTTGGATGTAATGAGGTTTCATTTGAAAAGATGAATCTTTCTTTAAATATTGCAAAACTGCACTCCACGAAATACCAGGGTAATGCATAATACGAATGAGTTTTTCTCTAAAATCATCCATTCTTGGCCTCCATTATTTAATAATAAAAAGAAGAAATAGCCCCTCGTTTATAGGGACTATTTCTACTATTTTTAGTGTGTTATACACTTATCATATATACCTTGTTCTTTTAGAACTTCAATTAACGTTTCACCCATAACAGATGGTGTGTCAGCAACTTTAATTCCGCATTCATTCATAACACGAATTTTTTCATCTGCTGTACCTTTACCACCTGAAATGATTGCACCAGCATGGCCCATTCGCTTTCCAGGAGGAGCTGTACGGCCGCCGATGAAGCCGACTACAGGTTTAGTCATATTTGCCTTTACCCACTCAGCCGCTTCTTCCTCAGCTGTACCGCCAATTTCACCAATCATGATAACAGCATAAGTTTCTGGGTCTTCATTAAATGCTTTTAATACATCGATGAAGTTAGTACCATTAACTGGGTCTCCGCCGATTCCAACAGCAGTAGTTTGCCCAATTCCTGCTTGAGTTAACTGATGAACAGCTTCATATGTTAATGTTCCAGAGCGGGAAACAACCCCAACATGACCTTTTGTATGGATGTAACCAGGCATGATACCAATTTTACATTCATCTGCAGTAATAACCCCTGGGCAGTTAGGACCAACCAAGCGAGTCTTCTTACCTTCCATATAACGTTTAACCTTAACCATATCTAATACTGGAATGTGCTCAGTAATACAGATAGCTAAATCTAATTCCGCATCTACCGCTTCGATAATGGCATCGGCTGCAAATGGTGCTGGAACATAGATAACTGAAGCAGTAGCGCCTGTAGCAGCAACAGCTTCTTTCACTGTATTATAAACAGGTACTCCTTCAACCTCCATGCCGCCTTTTCCAGGAGTGGTCCCAGCAACAATTTGTGTACCGTATTCTAGCATTTGTTTTGTATGAAAAAGGGCAGTTGAACCTGTAATCCCTTGAACTATTACTTTTGTATCTTTATTAATAAAAACGCTCACGTTAATTCCCCTTTCTTTCGATCCTATTTCACAAGTGAAACGATTTTTTGTGCACCGTCAGCCATTGATTCTGCAGGAGTGATAGCTAAACCAGATTCAGCAAGAATTTTCTTACCTAAATCAACGTTTGTTCCCTCTAAACGTACAACAAGAGGTACACTTAGTTGAACCTGCTTAGCAGCTTCTACAACACCCTCAGCAATAACATCACATTTCATAATTCCGCCAAAAATATTAACAAAAATACCTTTTACGTTTGGATCAGAAAGGATAATTTTGAATGCTTCTGTAACTTTCTCAGCTGTTGCACCGCCCCCAACATCAAGGAAGTTCGCCGGGTCGCCGCCATAGTGCTTAACAATATCCATTGTTGCCATTGCAAGACCAGCGCCATTTACCATACAGCCGATATTTCCATCTAATGAAATATAGCTTAAATCATATTTAGATGCTTCGATTTCCTTTGGATCTTCTTCTTCAAGATCACGGTATTCAAGTACATCTTTTTGACGATATAAAGCATTTGAGTCAAAGTTTAACTTTGCATCTAATGCCATTACTTTTCCATCTCCAGTTACAACCAATGGGTTGATTTCGGCAATTGAACAATCCTTTTCAATATAGGCACTGTATAAGCCCATCATAAATTTAACAGCTTGATTAACAAGCTCTTTTGGAATGTTGATATTGAATGCAATTCGGCGAGCCTGATAAGGCATTAAGCCAACAACCGGATCAATTTCTTCTTTGAAGATTTTCTCCGGAGTTTTTTCTGCTACTTCTTCAATTTCCGTTCCGCCTTCTTCAGAAGCCATAAGCACAACTTTTGATGTAGCACGGTCTAAGACAAGGCCAATGTAATATTCTTTTTTAATATCGCAGCCTTCTTCAATTAATAGTCGCTTTACTTCTTTGCCTTCAGGACCTGTTTGGTGTGTAACCAACGTTTTTCCAAGGATTTCGCTTGCATATGTACGCACTTCTTCAAGGTTTTTAGCAACCTTTACCCCGCCGGCTTTACCCCTGCCGCCAGCATGAATTTGCGCTTTTACTACACATACTTGTGTACCTAATTCCTTCGCGGCTTCCACTGCTTCTTCAACACTGAATGCCACTTTGCCATTAGGAACACTTACCCCATATTTTCTGAGGATTTCTTTCCCCTGATACTCATGGATATTCATTTCCCATCCTCCTATCAAACTCTTCAAAAAATTGACTCCGTTTTCATTTTATAGAATGACAGATACCTTGTCCACCATTATGCGTAAAAAAATTATCATCCTCATAATATTGTGAATTCTCATAACCTACAATTAAAGCGCTTACATATAAAACGAAACCAAATATAAACAACTAATTACTTTTTAACAATAGCAAAACAAGCAATAGAAGCTTGTTTTGTTATTGTCCTATTAACATATCCTTAATTGGCGCAAAGCTCATCCGATGATAGGGAGTAAGGCCATGCTTTTGAATCGCTAAGATATGTTCTTTTGTCCCATACCCCATGTTACGCTCGAAGCCATATTCCGGAAATTCAGCTGATAATTTTATCATTAGAGAATCTCTTGCCACTTTTGCTACGATGGAAGCTGCCGCTATCGATACGCTCTTTGCATCCCCTTTTATAATAGACTCCACTATATAAGGTGTTTCCAGCTTCATAGCATCGACCAGTAAAACTTCTGGATTAGAAGCTAGTGAAGCTATTGCAGCTTTCATTGCCTTCTTAGTAGCCTCGTAAATATTGATAGAATCAACTTCAGGTGCATCAATCATCGCGACATTAACAGCTACTGCTTCTCGTCTAATGATTTCATCATATTCATTCCGCTTTTTCTCTGAAAGCTTTTTGGAATCATCAATACCTGGTAAGTAAAAATCCTTGGGTAAAATAACTGCCGCAGCTACTACTGGACCTGCAAGAGGTCCCCTGCCAACTTCGTCGACACCGGCAATAGACTTATATCCCTGTGCACGCCATTTATTTTCAAAGACATTCATTTCAAGAAACTTTTCCTCAAGTTGTCTTTCCTGTTCCAATTTCCTATACCATTTATGTAGTAGATGTTGTACACCTTTACGCTCATCCTGTTTGAGTTTTTGCAATAAAGGGTCATTTTCAGCCTTTATGCCATTAAGTTGTTGTTCTATTTCTGCTATTGTCTGTACTTTCATTTTCTTCACCCGTTGTAATAATACCTTCTCCTGTATTTATTTACAATGACCAAAAATAAACAAAAAAACTCACCACATGGAGAGTTCATTTGCTTATTTATTTTCAATTTTATCAGCAAAATCGCTAGGTCTTTCGAAAGTCAGCGGTCCAAATTTCTCAGATCTAATTTCTCTAATGACTAAATCTGATACTTTATCATAATCAACGACTCCACCAGTCCCGAGACAGCCTCTAAGCTCACCAATTTGGTCAAACATCTCTACCACATTTTCAGGGACTGATTCAAGCTTATAGCGTTCCTTAAGTCTCTCTGGATAATGCTCTTCTAAAAACTTAATTGAATAAACAACGAGGTCCTGCAAATTCAGAAGAGTGTCTTTGATTGCTCCCGTTACAGCTAACTTCTTACCAACCTCTTGGTCTTCAAACTTTGGCCAGAGAATTCCCGGTGTATCTAATAACTCTAACTCTTTTCCAACTTTAATCCACTGTTGGGCTTTTGTTACACCTGGCATATTTCCTGTCTTTGCAATATTTTTCTTTGCTAGTCGATTAATTAAAGTTGATTTTCCTGCATTCGGGATTCCAACAATCATGGCACGAATGGCTCTAGGGTTCACAACACCCTTTGCTCTTAAACGATCAAACTTTTCCTTTAAGATTTCATGGGATGCCTTTACAATATCCTTCATACCTTCTCCAGCCTGAGAGTTAATGGCTATTGCTTTTATTCCTCTTGCTGCAAAATAGGCAATCCATTCTTTGGTAATTGCTTTATCTGCCAAATCGGCTTTATTTAAGAGGACCAGTCTTGGTTTATGCTGAATAATTACATCAATCATTGGATTGCGAGACGAATATGGAATTCTTGCGTCCACCAATTCGTAAATAATATCTACTAGTTTTAATTTTTCCGTGACTTCTCTTCGAGCCTTTGCCATATGGCCTGGAAACCATTGGATTGTCAAAGCAGCCACCTCCTAAATCTATTTCACGATGTGTGCATCTTTTAATGGCCAGTAAACAATACTTGTTTTACCGATTATTTTGTCCAATGAGATGGTTCCAATATGCCTGCTGTCTTTACTGAAACGACGGTTATCCCCCATAACGAACAATTCACCTTCTGGTACTGTTTCTACACCTGCAGGAGTTTCTTCAAGCGTAAAAGGATCTGTTAAAGGTCCTTCGACTTTTTTCTTATACTCATCCAAATATGGTTCTTCGAACGCTTTTCCATTAACATATAAAGTATCATTTTTATATTCGATACGGTCACCTGGAAGCCCAATGACTCTTTTTATATAATCCTTCTGTTCAGGCGCATGAAAGACGATAATATCAAACCGTTTTGGCTCACCTATATTATAGCTTAGCTTGTTCACTATCATACGGTCTTGGTGCTGCAGTGTGGGCATCATCGATAGCCCGTCTACTACAATTGGTGCAAAAAGAAAGTAACGAATGACAGCTGCCAATACAACCGCAATTAAAAGCGCCTTCGTCCATTCCCAAAGTTCATTTTTCTTTTTAATCATCTTTTGTTCCCCACCAATCACATAAAAATGTTTGATAAGATAAGTACGAAAAAAGAGCTTGCAAAGCAAGCTCTTTCTTTATTATCGAATTTCTTTAATACGAGCTTTTTTACCACGTAGCTTACGTAAGTAGTATAGCTTAGCACGGCGAACTTTACCGCGGCGCAATACTTCAAGCTTCGCAATTTTAGGTGTGTGTACAGGGAAAGTACGCTCAACGCCTACTCCGTAAGATACCTTACGAACTGTGAAAGTTTCGCTAATGCCACCACCACGACGCTTAATCACTACACCTTCGAATAACTGAATACGCTCACGAGTACCCTCGACAACCTTAACGTGTACACGTACGGTATCACCAGGACGAAACGCAGGTAAATCAGAACGAAGTTGTTCTTTTGTGATTTCTTCAATCAAATGTTGCATCGTTTTCATCTCCTTCCAACAGACGCTCATGCACATCTACTATCCTTTTCCATTGCAGCGGAACATCTTTATAAGACCATACTGAATACGTTACTCAGCTCAAGTCACAAGAAGTATCTTAACATAAAAGACAACTTCATGCAATATCTACTCGTATTCTTTTTTTATTTCATTCAGCCATTTTTCCTGATCCTTATTTAATTCCATTTTTTCTAATAAGTCAGGCCTCCTAAGGAATGTTCGTCGTAAAGCTTCTTTGTTTCGCCATTCTTCGATTAATCGATGATTTCCTTGGAGGAGGACCTCCGGAACCTTCATTCCACGAAAGTCAGATGGCCTTGTATAGTGTGGATGCTCCAAAAGACCCGTGCTGAAAGAATCTTTCATATGTGACTCTTCATTTCCTAAGACTTCTGGTAAAAGACGAACAACACTATCAATCACAACCATTGCTCCAAGCTCTCCGCCAGTTAACACATAATCACCGATTGAGATTTCATCACTTACCACATGTTCACGGATTCTTTCATCATAACCCTCATAATGGCCGCATACGAAAATAAGATGTTTCTCTTTTGCTAATTCTTCTGCTATTTTCTGGTCATACCGTTTTCCTTGAGGACAAAGTAGAATCACTCTTGTTGTGTTACTTTCCGCTTGTTCCTTTAATGCTGCAACTGCATCAAAGAGAGGCTGCGGCTTTAAGACCATACCTGCTCCGCCGCCATAGGGATAATCGTCTACGGTTTGATGTTTATTATCAGCATACTCACGGAAATTGACAACATTATAGCGAACGGCAGCTTTTTCAGCAGCCTTATGTAAAATGGAATGCCCGAATACACCAGAAAACATCTCAGGAAATAACGTCAGCACATCTATTTTCATCATGAAAGTAGACCTTCCATTGGTTCAATTAAGATAACCTTTTCTTTCACATCTACTTTTTTCACAACATCCTCGATATAAGGAATCAATATTTCCTTGCCTGTAGGTGATTTAATTACCCATACGTCGTTAGCGCCGGGGGATAATATCTCAATAACCTTACCTATTTCCTCACCACTAGTTGTCGCCACTAGACATCCAATAATTTCATGGTAATAATATTCATCATCTTCAAGATTTCCAAGTTGGGATTCTGGCACCTTAATGATTCCGTCCCTAAATTTTTCAACCTCGTTGATATTTTCAAAACCTTCAAAGGTTAGTAAATTAAAATTTTTATGACTTCTATGGGTTTTTACCGTTAATTCAATAGGCTTATTGGATCCAGGCATAAACAAATACAATATATTTCCCACCTTGTAGCGCTGCTCTGGGAAATCGGTTTTAGAAATTACCCTTACTTCACCTCTAATTCCGTGTGTATTGACGATTTTACCAACATTAAACCATTTTTCCATCTTGTTCGTCACCTCTATCTTATTTCCTCGATAATGCCGTCTTTTATGATAATTGTTGTTTGCTCCATTACTTCATCCCAATTGTCTCCAACCTTTACATCAACAAGGGCTTGTACTTCTTTTTGCTTCAATTCACTTCCTAATGGTAGCATATGTAATTGTTCAATTTGAAACTCATAAAGCTTTTCTTTATCATGGCGTTTTTGCAGTTCTTTTTCAAAGTGACTTTTAAGTGCGCTTGATTGATACTTTTTGGTTTTTTCTAACTTTTTTAACTCAAATTGAAGCTGCTCATATTCTTTTTGCATCTGCAGCTTGCCAGCAAAGTATTTATCAAGCAGCTTTTGTTTGCTGTGTTCCGTTAATATTTGCTTCACCACAACAGTACGAATAAGTTGCATATAATTAACTCCTCCTCAAGCTCCTACTTTCATGATAGCAAAAAAGGGAGGATTTGAAATCCTCCCTTTCATCTAGATGCAAAAAGCTATTCACCAATTTCTAGAAAAATTTTCTTTTGTTGTGATGATCCTGCTGCATAAACAACAGTCCTAATGGCCTTTGCAACACGCCCTTGCTTTCCAATCACCTTTCCCATATCTGTCTTATTAACAGTAAGATGAAAAGTGATTCGTTGATCTTCTTCGTTGACAATAACCTGAACATCTTCTGGAAAATCAACAAGGGGCTTAACAATACTTTCTATTAATTGCTTCATAGAAATTACTTGCTATGCTTAGCATTATGGAATTTTTCCATGATGCCTTGGTTTGAGAAAAGGTTACGAACTGTATCAGATGGTTTTGCACCGTCTTGTAACCATTTAAGAGCCAAATCTTCGTTGATTTGGATTGCTGCCGGTTGAACAACTGGATTGTAAGTTCCAATAACTTCAATGTAACGTCCGTCACGAGGAGAACGAGAATCTGCTGCTACGATACGATAAAAAGGAGTCTTTTTAGCTCCCATACGCTTTAAACGAATTTTTACTGCCATTTTAAATAAGCACCTCCGAATAGTTTCACACAAGATAGTATATTATCAATTATTAATTCATTTGTAAAGTGTTTTTTCTTTACAGTAGTATTGCCAATTTTTTCAACTTTAAAACGGTTTAAAAGGAAATTTAAATCCGCCTTTTTTCTTGCCTTTTTGCTGCATTCCAGTCATTTGCTTCATCATCTTCTTCATGTCCTCAAACTGTTTTAATAAGCGGTTTACCTCAGGAACAGTCCTGCCGCTCCCTTTGGCAATCCTCTTTTTACGGTTTGAATTCAAGATCTCAGGATGTTCTTTTTCTGCTTTTGTCATGGACCTAATGATTGCTTCCACATGTGCAATTTGTTTTTCTTCGATTTGAACATTGTTCAAACCTTTAATTTTATTTGCACCAGGCATCATTTTTAATAATTCATCAAGCGGTCCTAAATTACGGACTTGTCCAAGCTGTTCCAAAAAGTCATCAAGCGTAAAAGTCGCTGTCCGCATCTTTTGTTCAAGCTCTTTCGCTTTTTCCTCATCAACATTCGCCTGCGCTTTTTCAATAAGCGTTAAGACGTCACCCATTCCGAGGATCCTTGAGGCCATCCGCTCGGGATGAAAGGGTTCGATTGCGTCCATTTTTTCACCTAAACCGACAAACTTAATCGGTGTTTGGGTAACAGCACGAATCGAAAGCGCAGCTCCTCCACGTGTGTCACCGTCAAGTTTCGTTAAGACTACACCAGTCAAACCAAGCTGTTCATTAAAGCTTTGGGCTACATTAACGGCATCTTGACCGGTCATCGCATCAACAACAAGGAAAATTTCGTCTGGCTTTGTAAGTTCTTTAATATCCTTCAGTTCACCCATTAATGCTTCATCGACATGCAAACGCCCAGCAGTATCAATAAGGACGTAGTCATTATGATCTTCTTTTGCTTTCGCAATGGCTTGCTTTGCAATTTCGACCGGGCTTACTTGATCGCCAAGAGAAAATACAGGCATATCCAATTGTTTTCCCAATGTTTGAAGTTGCTTTATGGCAGCAGGACGGTAAATATCAGCGGCTGCTAAGAGAGGCTTGCGGTTGTACTTTTTACGAAGCAGGTTAGCAAGCTTTCCTGTTGTCGTGGTTTTACCCGCACCCTGAAGCCCTACCATCATAATGACAGTTGGCGGACGATTAGAGGCAGCAATTTTGCTTTGTTCACCACCCATTAACTCCGTTAATTCTTCATTAACGATTTTAATGATCTGCTGGCCTGGTGTTAAGCTTTTTAGTACTTCTTGTCCTACTGCACGTTCGCTGACTTTTTTTACAAAATCCTTTACGACCTTAAAATTAACGTCGGCCTCGAGTAATGCAAGGCGGACTTCACGCATCATTTCTTTTACATCCGCTTCAGTAACCTTACCTTTTCCACGGATTTTTTGAATCGTATTCTGCAGTCGGTCGGCTAATCCTTCAAACGCCATTCATGCCGCCTCCTAATCTAATTTTTCAAGCTCGGCAACCATTTCCATCATTGCCTGCTTTGAAGGGTGTTCTTCGTTAAGCACTTCTTTTACATGCCTTAATAACTTGCTGCGCTCTTGAAATTTTTGAAATAGTAATAGCTTTTCTTCATACTCCTCAAGCATAGCTTCCGTACGTTTGATGTTATCATAGACGGCCTGACGGCTTACATCGTACTCTTCAGCGATTTCTCCAAGTGAGTAATCATCTAAATAATAGAGAGACATATAGCTTTGCTGCTTTGGTGTTAACAACGAATAATAGAAATCGTAGAGATAATTCATTCGCGTTGTTTTTTCAAGCATGCGTATACCTCCCTTGTTAAGTGAAAAGCCTTTACAAATGTAGTTTACACAGACATATACAGTCTGTCAAGAAAATATCTTTACATCAATTTACAGCATTATCCACTTGATCAGCGAATAAACCATAAACGTATTGCTCTGCGTTAAATTCCTGAAGATCATCCATTTTTTCACCAAGGCCCACGTACTTTACAGGAATCTTCAATTCATTTCGAATGGCTAATACAATACCGCCCTTTGCTGTCCCATCCAACTTTGAAAGAACAATCCCGCTCACATTCGTTACCTCTTTAAAGGTTTTTGCCTGAATGAGTGCATTTTGACCTGTGGTTGCATCTAAAACAAGCAGGACTTCGTGTGGTGCACCTGGTACCTCCCGTTCGATTACCCGTTTGACCTTTTCAAGTTCCTTCATCAGGTTAACTTTATTTTGTAATCGTCCAGCTGTATCACAAATTAAAATATCCACTTTCCTTGACTTAGCAGCCTTAATCGCATCAAACATTACCGCAGCCGGATCAGAACCTTCTGCCTGTTTAATAACGTCAACGCCGACTCTTTCTCCCCATACCTCTAACTGTTCAATCGCACCAGCACGGAAAGTATCACCAGCGGCTAATAGAACTGATTTCCCTTCACTTTTAAACTTATGACCAAGTTTTCCGATTGTCGTTGTTTTTCCAACACCATTAACACCAACAAATAAGATAACAGTAAGCCCATCCTCTTGAATATTCAATTTGGATGATTGCTCCTCACCAGAATTGTAAATTTCGACTAACTTCTCCGAAATAACACTTTGAACTTCCCCTGGGTCTTGTATATTTTGGCGTTTGACTTCCATTTTCAACTCTTCAATTAGTTTCATGACTGTATCGAAGCCTACATCTGCTTGTATTAAGATTTCTTCTAATTCCTCGAAGAAATCTTCATCCACTTTGCGGTACCTTGCAACAAGGTCATTTACTTTTCCTGAGAAGTTATTTCTTGTTTTCGAAAGACCATCTTTAAATTTCTCTGTAACACTCTCCGTTTGTTTCGTGATTTTGTCTTTTAATTTTTTAAAAAAACTCACTATCTTCACTTCCTATCCTTTAAGTTTCAACAAGTTCCTTCGTATCCTCAAGTCGGACAGAAACAAGCTTTGAGACACCTGATTCCTGCATGGTTACACCGTATAGAACATCTGCTTCTTCCATTGTTCCTTTTCTGTGAGTGATGACAATAAACTGAGTTTCTGCACTAAAACTCTTTAAATATTGACTGAATCGAAAAACGTTTGCTTCATCAAGGGCTGCTTCAACCTCGTCTAGGATACAAAATGGAACTGGGCGCACTTTTAAAATCGAAAATAGCAGAGCAATCGCTGTTAATGCTCTCTCCCCGCCAGATAATAATCCAAGATTTTGCAGTTTTTTACCAGGCGGCTGTGCAACAATTTCTACTCCCGTATTTAATAAATCCTCCGGCTGTGTAAGTTTCAAGTCCGCTCTTCCGCCGCCAAATAATGCGCGGAACACAGGTTCAAAATGCTCTCGAATTCCAGTAAAGGTCTGCTCAAAACGTTTTTTCATTTCTATATCCATTTCGTCAATAACCTGATAGAGCGTATCCTTCGCCTCTTGAAGGTCGTTCTTTTGTTCATTCAAAAATTCATATCGTTCCGAAACTCTCTCGTATTCTTCAATGGCACCAATATTCACACTGCCGAGTTCATCAATCGCCAGTTTTATCAGCTTTACTTTTTTTCTAGCTTCATCTACTGGCAGTATTAGTGGATATTGTTCCTTTGCACCCTCAAAGGAAAGTAAATATTCTTCTCTTAGATGTGCCAGTTTGTTTTCAAGTTCAACGTCTAAACGATTAAGCTTTACTTCTTCATCTTTTAAAACTTCAACCATACCCTTATGAAGTCTCTTAATTTCCTTTGCTTCGAGCTCAGCATCTTCTAGGGCTGAAAGCAACTGGAGACGGTCCTGCCTTTTTGAAGAAATAAGGGCAATCGTTTGTTCCTTATCCTGCTGTTTCCGTTTTGCGGCAGCTTCCAGCTGTTCTTCCCCGGAAGAACTGCCTTCCATCTCGGAGGTTAGCAGCATTAAATCCTCTGTATAAAGAGCCAGCCTTTCTTCACTTTCGTTTAAATCTTCGACTATCAAAGCTAATCGTTCTTTTGTATTTACAAATTGCTCATTCTTAGCTGCATACTCGACCTTTAAATCAGTTATTTCCTTTGTTAGTGTTTCTTTCGAAGAGATATCATTTGTTTTTTGTTCTGTTAGTTTTGTAATTTGTTTATCTAAAATTTCTATCTTACTTTTAAAGCTAGTCATTTCTTCATAGAGATCACTTTTACGTTTGTTTAAGGTTTTCTGTTCCTCTGTAAATTGGCCTTTTTCAAGATCATACATCGCCAAGCGATTATTAATATTCTTTGCCTCGAAATCAGCTTCCCTTTGATCACCCTTTAACGTCTGTTCCTCTTGTCTTAATTCTTCTCCAAACTTTCGCATGGACTCTAGCTCTTGTTCATGTGATTTAATATCATGTTTTAAAGACTTAACAAGGTTTTCTAAACTAGAGGTTTTATCTGTCATTACGATAAGCTTTACTTTCAACTCTTCAAGCTCACCTTTTCTTGTCAATAATGAGCTGGTTTTTTGCTTTTGTGCCCCGCCAGTCATTGAGCCGCCGGGGTTGACAATATCTCCCTCTAATGTCACTAGTCGACACCGATATTGGAGGATTTTGGCCAGTTCGTTCGCACCCTTTAAATCTTTCGTAATGACAACATTACCTAAAAGATTACTGATAACCTCTGTATATTTTGGATCGAAGCTTACTAAATCGACCGCGCTTCCCACTAATGAAGGATGGTTTTGAATAGAGTGTAGTTGTGAGGACGACAACACTCTGCCCTTTATAACGCTTAATGGTAAAAAAGTAGCCCTGCCGAATGAATTTTGTTTTAAGAAAGTAATAGCCATACGGGCATTTTGTTCCGTATCAACGACGATATGCTGCAAAGCCCCGCCTAATGCTGTTTCAAGTGCAGTCTCATATTCTTTTGGCACTTTTACTAGCTCAGCTACAGCTCCTTCAATCCCTTGAAGCTTATTCCCTCGGGCTTTTAGTACTTCTTTTACCCCTTGAAAGAAACCTGAATAATCTTCTTCCATCTCCTCAAGCATTTCTTTCCGTGATTTTGCCTGTTGAAGAATTTGATAGGCTTGATACAAGGTCTTTTCCTGCTTCTGATAATTGTTTTGAGCATTTTCAAGTTTCCGTTGCTTCTCCCTGAAACTCGTAACTTGATTTGATAGTTTGCTTTGTACTTCATCTAGTGCTGATTGAATTTGTAACCTCTTCGTTTGAGCAAGTTGTCTTTCCTCAATGAATTTGACATTTTCAGAGTCAAGGCGATTGCTCTTTATTTCCTGCTGGTCAAGCTGCTGGTCAATGTATTTTAGCTCGTTTTTCGCTCCAGCTTGGTCATTTAAAAGTTCAATATATTCACTTTTTAAGGATTCAATTTTTTCATCAATATTTTCCGTGAATAAAGCTAATTTTTCCTGTTTTTCTTTTAACTGATTTTGAAGAAAATTCACTTGTTGTGTCAGCTTTTTAACTAGTTCATCCTGTATATCTCTATTACTTTTTAATTGAAAGATTTTATCCGTAAGTTCAGAAATACTTTTTTCAAGCTGAGCTCTATTTTGAGAGGCATTTTTCTTACGTTCTTTTAATACCTCTTTCCTGCCTTCTAGTTTTTCTAATTCTTCACTAGCATGGAGGAGAACATTTTGCAAATCAGTAATTGACTCATCAAGCGCAGCTATTTGATTCCTTGTTTCTTCTATTTTTGCTTCCTTTATTTGTAACTTGGACGAAAGCCTAATTTCTTCTTGCTGGTGTTCTTCTAGCTGAGTTGTAAACGTAGTCCACTTTTGATGTAAATCTTCAATATCGTAAACCGTTAAGGCTACTTCAATTTTTTCAAGCTCTTCTTTTTTCTCTAAGTAATCCTTTGCCATTGAAGCCTGTATCTTTAATGGTTCAACTTGTCCTTCAAGTTCGTGTAGGATATCATTAACTCGATTCAAATTATCCTGTGTTTCTATTAGTTTAGATTCTGCTTTTTTCTTACGATTTTTATATTTTAAAACACCTGCAGCTTCTTCAAAGATCGTTCTTCGGTCCTCAGCCTTACTGTTGAGAATTTCTTCTACCTTCCCTTGGCTGATAATCGAGAACGCTTCTCTGCCAAGACCCGAGTCCATAAACAAATCAACGATATCCTTTAATCTGCAAGGTTGTTTATTAATTAAATATTCACTATCCCCAGAACGGGTGACCCTCCTTGTTACACTCACTTCGTTGTAATCAATCGATAATCCTTCGTCTTGATTATCAAGAGTAAGGGTCACTTCCGCATAATTTAACGGCTTTCTTGTATCGCTTCCCGCAAAAATGATATCTTCCATTTTAGAGCCTCTAAGTGATTTAGCAGATTGCTCACCCAATACCCAGCGAATTGCATCTGTTATATTACTTTTCCCACTTCCGTTTGGACCAACTACAGCAGTGACTCCTTGAACAAAGTCCACCCCAATACGATCTGCAAAAGATTTAAAGCCAATGATGTCCAACCGTTTTAAAAACATATCCTTATCCTCCCTAAAGCTTGGCCGGAATCTTCCTTAGCATTCTTATGTTGTTTAACTATGATGTTTTTGCTTCAAAACCTCCAACGCCATTTGGGCGGCATGCTGTTCTGCTTCTTTTTTTGATTTACCTGTACCGATACCTAATTCTTCACCATTTAACGAAACTCTTGAAACAAATTCTTTACTGTGGGCAGGACCTTTTTCAATTAATACTTTATATTCAATCACACCTGTCCCATCTCTCTGGATTAATTCCTGAAGCTGGCTCTTAAAATCCATCACATGAGAAAAAGCACCCTCATTAATTTTAGGGAAAACCACTTTGTCTAGAAATTCAATTACTACCTCAAGTCCCTTATCCAGGTATAACGCACCAATAAATGCTTCAAATACATCAGCTAATAGTGCAGGACGTTCCCTTCCCCCAGTCATTTCTTCTCCTTTTCCCAACAAAATTAATTTGCCGAAGCAAAGTTCGTTTGCCAAGATTACTAGCGAAGGCTCACATACGATAGCTGCACGGAGCTTTGTTAGCTCCCCTTCACTCATCATTGGATATTTCTGGAACAGGAATTTCGACACAGTGAGTTCTAGTACAGCGTCACCTAAAAATTCAAGCCTCTCGTTATCTTCATAAGGCTTTCTGCGATGCTCATTCACATAGGATGAATGAGTAAAAGCTTGTTTTAAAAGCTTTTCATTTTCAAAATGAATACCGATCTTGTCCTGAAAATCCTTAAATTGATTTTCTTTTGCGCGATTGTTCATTTCTTTTTCCTTACCTTTTCTGCGCATTAAAGTCTCCACCTTGCATATTTTTTACACACATACCTATCAATAGTTTAAGTAATCTCCAGTCAAAACGCAAAGAAACTTGGCAGTAATTTCAGGAACTACCAAGTTCTATAATACAGAAAGAAGCTCCGTTTGAAAACGGAGCTTTTGAAAGAAATCCAACGAATTAATTCTTACTATTTATGTAAGTAACAGCATCACCAACTGTGCTGATTTTTTCAGCATCATCGTCAGAAATTTCCATATCAAACTCATCTTCTAATTCCATAACTAGTTCAACTACGTCAAGGGAATCAGCACCAAGATCATCTTTGAATGAAGCTTCAAGCTTAACTTGTGATTCATCTACACCTAAACGGTCAACGATGATTTTTGTAACACGTTCTAATACCTCTGCCATTGTAGTTCACCTCCCCTCAAGCTATTATAGAGTATTTCAATAAAATAATAAACGTATTAAAAAATAATTTTACATCACCATTCCGCCATTTACATGAATCGTTTGACCTGTTATATAGGATGCTTCCTCAGAAGCTAGGAAAGCTGTCATTTTCGCAATGTCCTTAGGTTCTCCTAAACGGGCTAATGGAATTTGTTTTAACATTTCTACTTTGACTTCTTCCGTTAATTTATCGGTCATATCGGTGGTGATAAATCCTGGCGCAATAGCATTAACGGTAATATTACGGGAGGCAAGCTCTTTCGCAGTAGTTTTCGTTAAGCCAATCACACCGGCTTTTGCTGACACATAGTTAGCTTGTCCTGGATTACCACTTACACCAACAACTGAAGTGATATTAATGATACGTCCCACACGCTGCTTCATCATTTGGCGGGTAACGCCTTTTGTACAAAGAAAAACGCCTTTAAGATTGATGTTAATCACATCATCCCACTCGTCTTCTTTCATTCTCATTAGTAAATTATCTTTTGTAATACCCGCATTATTAACAAGTATATCCAATTTACCAAATCGATCTACTGTCTCTTTAACCATAGTGGACACTTCTTCACTATTGGATACATCACATTTAATCGCAAATGCTTCTCTCCCAATGGCTTTTATTTCATCTACCACTTCATTCGCTTTTCCTTCACTGCCAGCATAGTTGACTGCGACATTTGCTCCCTGTCTTGCAAGCTCGAGGGCAATTTCTCTTCCTATTCCTCTGGATGCCCCCGTTACTAAGGCAACTTTGCCTGCTAAAGTCATAGATTTTCCTCCTTCAATGCCTCGATTACAGATTGACAGCTTTCCTCATCAGATATCGAGTACGTTTTAACACTGCGGTTGATCTTTTTAATTAACCCTGAAAGTACTTTCCCAGGACCAATTTCAATAAATGTATCAACACCTAAATCAATCATTTTCACAACAGAATCTTCCCATAACACAGGTGAGTATAGCTGCTCAATTAAATTTTTCTTAATTTCTGATGCTGAAGTCATTGGATTTGCTGAAACATTCGCAATCACAGGAACATGCGCATCCTTCATATCAAGACCATCTAAAACATCTCGCAATTCTCCAGCAGCAGGTTTCATTAATGAAGAATGAAATGGACCGCTGACTTCCAAGGGAATCGCTCTTTTTGCACCGGCTTCTTTCGCTTTTACCCCTGCAAGCTCAACACCCTTTCGAGATCCTGAGATAACAATTTGACCTGGACAATTCAAGTTCGCCAGAGAAACTGGGAAGCCAGAGTCACTTACTTCAGCTGTTACTTCTGAAAGAGGTTCACGGGCAAGTCCTAAAATAGCGGCCATCGAACCTTCACCATTTGGAACTGCACCCTCCATAAATTCTCCTCTTTTTCTCACTGCAAAGACGCCATCCTCAAAGGTTAGTGCACCAGCTGCTACAAGGGCTGAATATTCACCCAGACTATGTCCAGCTACGTAATCAGGCTTAATTGCAGATTTTTGAAATCTTTCTAGAATAGCCATACTTGTTGTTAATAGGGCTGGCTGTGTATTCACGGTTTTGGTCAATTCTTCTTGAGGTCCCTCAAATATAAGTTTACTTAAATCAACCGAGAGTGTTTCGTCTGCTTTTTTAAAATATTGCATTACCTCAGGAAACTGCTCAGCAAGCTGCTGTCCCATCCCAACTATTTGTGAGCCTTGCCCTGGAAATACAAATGCTATTTTTCCCATATGTGCACCCCTTCCTACACTTCTGAATTAGATATCTTCTCATTTTCAATAGTCTTTTTAATGAGCCCGACAACATCCTTTTCAACCATTTCTCTTGTTTGACGAATCGCGCTAAAGATTGCTTGTCCGTTTGAAGAGCCATGGGCTTTGATGACCGGTGCCTTTAAGCCAAAAAGACCCGCACCGCCATACTCAGAATAGTCTAATGTGTTTTTTAAGATTTTGAATTCAGGTTTTAATACCGCGGCAGC
Source organism: Bacillus sp. 7884-1 (assembly GCF_002272245.1). Lineage (GTDB taxonomy): Bacteria > Bacillota > Bacilli > Bacillales > Cytobacillaceae > Neobacillus. The sequence continues at coordinate 47,914 of NZ_NPDD01000054.1, forward strand.
AAGTTTACTTTTCATACTGCTCATTAACGTAGTTTTTAGCATTTTAAACATAGATAGCGCTGTACCCTCAACGGTTTTTAACACCATATTACCAGTGAACCCATCCGTCACAACGACATCCGCTGCGCCATCAAGCAAATCCCTGGCTTCTACATTTCCAATAAAATTAATATTTGCCTTTTTCAAAAGTTCAAATGCTGCTTTTGTTAGGTCATTCCCTTTCTTTTCTTCCGTCCCGATATTTAGTAGACCCACCCGAGGGTTAGCTGTTCCTCTAACTTTTTCACAATAGATGGAACCCATTATGGCATATTGAAGCAAATGCTCAGGCTTGGCGTCTACATTTGCCCCGACATCCAATAATAGGAATCCTTCTCCGCCAATTGTTGGTAAAGTAGGTGTTAAGGCAGGCCGTTCTATCCCCTCAATCCTGCCTACAACAAACAATCCTGCAGCCATTAATGCACCTGTATTTCCTGCCGATATACAAGCATCTGCATTTCCATCCGCTACTTGCTGTGCAGCCAATACCAAAGAGGCCGTTTTTTTGCGGCGAACAGCTCTCACAGGCTCGTCCGTTCCTAGAATAACCTCCGTTGTATGTAAAATGTTAATCCGTTCCGAATTTGTTAAGTATTCTTTAATTTTGACTTCATCCCCAACAAGGGTTATATATATATCTGAAAATGTTTCTACAGCTTTCATTGCACCGATTACGATTTCTTTAGGAGCATGGTCGCCACCCATTGCATCGATAGCTAACTTCATCTTTTCTCATCCTTTAATGATTTTTCTGAACGGTACATTTCAAATTCGCCTTTAAAAACATGCTCGTTATTTACAAAACTTGTCACTTCGACAATTGTCCTGCCGATGCCGTCATCTATTTTAATTACTTTTGCTTTGGCAATCACTCGTTCACCTTGTTTAACTGACCGTTTAAATTGTATGTTTGCCTTTGCTGTTAACGCCAATTCATCATTAATGACCGCTGTAGCAAGAGAATTTGCCTGTGCGAAAACATGATGGCCTCTGGCTATCTGGTTTCGAATAAAGACATGCTCCTCTTTCACATCGAGTATCGAAATGGCACTCTGATCTAAATCAATATCAATAATTTCACCAATTACTTCCTCTATCGGCAGAGACCGAACTTCATCTTCAAATTTTTTCTCTGCAACATATTTTATCCTTTCCCGCAATTCAGGAATAGATAATTCCAATCGATCAAGGCGAATGGTTTGCACACTGACTTGAAATTTATCTGCAAGGTCTTCATCAGTAATAAATGGATTTTCCTTAATGGTCTCTTTTAACATCTGCTGACGTTCTTTTTTTGTTCTTCTCATCAATACACACCGTCCGAGCTATTATGACTAGGTACTAATAGTAGTATAAAATTAGAAAAAGCAGATTGCAAGAATAAGTTTACATTCTTACAATCTGCCTGATAGGATTATTTAGTTAATCTAATTTTTCGCCTTCTAAAACACCTGTATTATCTAGCTGATTTCTAAGATATTCATATTCTTTATCATTCCAGAATGTCTTAGACTGTATCATTAGAGAAGCGTCATTTCTAGCTGTTTCAAGTGCACGGTAATCGTGAACCATATCTGCCAGTTTAAATTCTGGTACACCACTCTGTTTTTTTCCAAAGAAATCACCTGGTCCACGTAATTCAAGGTCCTTTTCACTTAAAACGAATCCATCATTGGTATCGGTCATAATTCTCATTCTCTCCTGACCTACTTCGGACTTTGGATCAGCTAACAAGATACAATAGGATTGGTCACTGCCTCTTCCTACTCTTCCTCGGAGCTGATGGAGTTGTGATAGACCAAATCTCTCTGCATCATAGATAACCATCATTGTTGCATTAGGGACATTGACTCCCACTTCTACCACTGTTGTTGATACCAGCAATTGTACCTCATTGGTACTAAATGCCTTCATAATCGTATCTTTTTCTTCCGAGCTTAACCGTCCATGCATAAGTCCAACCTTATAACGATTTTGAAAGTGATGGGTTAAAGTAGTATGGACGTCAATCGCATTTTGGACATCCAGCTTGTCTGATTCTTCAATTAACGGGCAAATCACATAAGCCTGATGCCCTTTTACCAGTTCCTTTTCCACAAAAGAAAGGACCCTTCCAAGCATATCCGGTTTTGCCCAGTAGGTTTCGATTGCTTTACGCCCTGCAGGCATTTCATCAATGACCGATACATCCATCTCACCAAATACGGTAATGGCAAGCGTTCTTGGTATTGGAGTGGCCGTCATGAACAGAACATCAGGATTTTCTCCTTTTTCCCGTAATACTCTTCGTTGTTCAACACCAAAGCGGTGCTGTTCATCGGTAATCACAAACCCTAATTTCTTAAAGGATACCTCATCCTGAATAAGAGCATGTGTCCCAATTAAAATATTTACTTTTCCTTCAGCTAAGTTTTGAAGAATTTCTCTTCTCCGTTTTCCTTTAACAGAACTCGTTAATAATTCACATTTAAGTCCAAAAGGTTCTAATAATCCCTTTAGAGATTCAGCGTGCTGTTCAGCTAAAATTTCAGTTGGAACCATTAATGCACCTTGGTAACCTGCTGTAAAACTAGCATATAACCCAATGGCTGCCACTACCGTTTTTCCTGAGCCCACGTCACCCTGCAGAAGGCGATTCATTCTAAGAGGTGATTTTAGATCTGTTAATATCTCCGTTACAACGCGATTCTGCGCATTCGTCAACGGAAAAGGCAGCGATTTAATAAATTCCTCAACCTTTGTCACATGATAGTTTTGTTCGATTCCTGGTGCATGCTCCCGTTCAAATTTACGTAATGCCTGCATTTTTAGCTGAAATAGTAAAAATTCTTCATAAACTAAACGACGGCGTGCTTGTTTTACGTCCTCTTGGTTAACTGGAAAATGCATGGCTTTCATTGCATCACTGCGGTTAGGCAAACGGTACTTTTTAACGAGGGAGTATGGCAGACTTTCTCCAATATATTTGCCAAATTGTTGAAAGGCAATCGAAATAAATTTCCGCATTCCTTTTGTCGTAATTTTCCCTTTAAGTGAGTAGACAGGCTCAAAATCTTGTATTTTTGCATTTTGTCCGACCTGCATTTCATTAGCAGTTATCGTTTGACGATGGGCGTCCCATTTACCTGTAACAGTAATCGTTTCATTCATGATTATTTTACTTTTTAGGTACGGCTGGTTAAAAAATACAACTTTAATAAGATATTGCCCGACAAACATTCGGATCATCAGCTTCGATTTCTTCCGGCCAAAATATGTAAGAGAAGGCTCACTATGAACCTTCCCTTCAACTGTAATTTTTTCTTCATGCTGAACTTCAGTTAGGTCACGAAGTCGGTAATCTTCATAACGGTATGGAAAATACTCTAATAAATCCTGAACGGTAAATATTCTCATTTCCGCTAAACTCTCAGCTGTTTCTTCCCCAATACCTTTTATTTCTGTAACTGATTGTTTAAGATAATGATTCACTTTAAACGCGCGGAATACCGAAGATCTTGGCTTCGAGTTCACGACCTGTCGGAGTTGCCGCCAACCCTCCCTGTGCAGTTTCTTTTAAAGCTGTCGGCATCGTTAGACCTATTTTATACATGGCGTCTATGACTTCATCACATGGAATCCTGCTTGTAATCCCTGCTAATGCCATATCCGCCGCAACCATTGCATTTGCGGCTCCCATTGCATTTCTTTTAACACATGGTACTTCCACCAAACCGGCGACAGGATCACATACCAGTCCGAGCATGTTTTTTAATGTAATCGCCATTGCTTCTGCGCATTGCTCTGGTGAACCTCCTGCCATCTCTACAATAGCTGCCGCAGCCATTCCTGAAGCTGAACCAACTTCCGCTTGACAGCCGCCAGCAGCACCTGAAATCGAAGCATTATTAGCAACGACAAAGCCAAAAGCTCCCGCCGTGAAAAGAAAAGAAATCATTTCCTCTCTAGTTGGATTTAGTTTTTCTTTCACTGCAAATAATGTCCCAGGCACAACTCCTGCAGAACCTGCAGTCGGTGTAGCACAAATCGTTCCCATCGCTGCATTGACTTCATTCGTTGCGACCGCTTTGCTCACTGCGTCAAGGACGGTTTTGCCAGACAGGAAGTTACCTTTTTCAATATATTTCTGCATAAGGACAGCATCGCCGCCAGTTAACCCCGAATGTGATTTTACTCCATTCATACCACGCTCAACCGCTTCCTCCATGACCTTTAAATTTCTATCCATAAAGGCAAATACTTCTTCCCGGCTGCGTCCGGTGACATCCATTTCCTGCTCAATCATAATTTCTGAGATTTTTTTATTTTTGCTAATGGCAAGCTCTACTAACTCTGCAACATTACGAAACAATTGCCTTCCCCCTTGATGTTTCTAGTTTATTTAGTCCACTATCTTAGTAACTTTTAGTATATTTGGCAGTTGTTCTAGTTCATGAAGGATTTTATCTTCGATGTTTTGGTCAACTTCAATGGTCATAAGCGCAAGCTTTCCTGCTTCTTTTCTTGCAACTTCCATATGCCCAATATTGATTTCGTATTTTGCCAGTACATTTGATACACTGGCAATTGCACCAAAACGATCATTATGAACCACTAAAATGGCTGGATGGTTTCCTGATAATTTAAGTTCAAAACCATTTAACTCTGTCACTTCTATTTTTCCCCCGCCAATTGAAATTCCAACTAGCTCTAATTCACCTTTATCATCGCCAATAATCACTCTGGCGGTATTTGGGTGGTCAGTAATAGCGTCCTCTTCTATAAAACGGAGTTTGATGCCCCGTTCCTTCGCTATATCTATTGCATTTATGATTCTAACGTCATCTGTATCAAAATCTAACAAGCCACCAACAATCGCAACATCTGTCCCATGACCTTTATATGTTTTAGCAAATGAGCCATATAAAGAAATATTTGCCCATTTTGGTTCCCTGCCAAATAAACTCCTAGCGACTCTGCCAATTCTCGCAGCCCCAGCAGTATGTGAGCTGGATGGGCCAATCATTACAGGTCCGATTATGTCAAAAACACTTCTATATTTCATTCGTTTCTCCCCCTAGGACAAATAAATCTCTTTGGTATCCATCTATATTTATAACACAGAAAAAAGAAAATAGAAGGGTTATTTCCCCTTCTATTTTATCACTTATTCTATTGCAAAGATAAATGAATATAATGGTTGTTTTCCATCATGAAGTTCAACTTCAACATCCTCGAAATGCGCGCGGGCAAACGTTACAAGTTCATTTACCTCATCCTCGGTAACATCTTCACCATATATAATGGTTAATATTTCCGAATCCTCATCCAGCATCTTAGAAAGCAATTCTTGTGCAACTTTCCCTTTATCTTTGTTTTTTACAACTATTTTGCCTTCAGCAATTCCCATGAAATCATCTTTCTCAATTTCTAATCCATCGATTTGGGTATCGCGAACGGCAAAAGTAATTTGACCCGTCTTTACATGCTGCATTGCTTCGGTCATCGATGCTTCATTTGTTTCAACATCTCCAGCTGGATTAAACGCTAAAAGAGCAGAGAGACCTTGAGGAACAGTTTTAGACGGGATTACATAGATTTCTTCATCTGATACTTCAGCAGCTTGCTGAGCAGCCATAATGATATTTTTATTATTTGGAAGAATAAATACCTTTTTTGCATTCACCTCTTTAACAGCCTTAACAATATCCTCTGTACTTGGATTCATTGTTTGTCCGCCCTCAATAACTGCGTGTGCACCGATACTCTTAAATAACTCGGCAATCCCAGAACCCATTGAAACTGTAACAATTCCATACTCCTGCTGTTCTTTATGTGCCTGTGGTTTATCAGAAACTAAAGGCGTGTGCATTTCTCCAACAATATTTAAATGCTGCTGCCTCATGTTTTCAATTTTGATATTGATAAGACTTCCGTACTTTTGTCCGTAGCTAAGGCAATTACCAGGCTGTTCAGAATGAATATGTACCTTTACAACCTCTTCATCAGCGATAACTAATAAGGAATCACCAAGCTTACTAAGATCATTACGGTAAACCTGTTCATCAAAAGGATGCTTTGCCAGCTTAGCCTCTTCAAACTTCACCATGAATTCTGTACAATATCCGAAAACAATATCTTCTGTATTCATATGACTTTGGACACTTTTATGATGTTCAGCATTGACCATATCATCCATCGAAGGGTAGTTTTCAGGTGAATCCGGAAGCTGCTCACCTTTTAATTCAGCAAGAAATCCTTCATAAACGAACACAAGCCCTTGCCCGCCGCTGTCAACTACTCCAACTTCCTTTAAAACAGGAAGCAGGTCAGGTGTGCGCTTAAGTGATGCTTTTGCCTCTTTTAAAACTTCTTCCATAATCTCGATAATATCGTTAGATTTTTGGGAAGCAAGAACACCTCTTTTTGCTGAATCCTTTGCAACCGTTAAAATCGTACCTTCCACCGGCTTCATTACTGCTTTATAGGCAGTTTCCACACCTGACTCCAAAGCCGATGCGAATTCTTTTCCAGTGATTGCTGCTTTTGTTTCAATTGCTTTAGAAAATCCACGGAATAATTGGGAAAGGATTACCCCGGAGTTACCTCTAGCACCCATAAGTAACCCCTTTGATAAAGCTAGTCCAACTTTTCCAATATGTTCCTGAACATTATTTTTTACTTCCTTTGCCCCTGAGGTCATTGATAAATTCATATTCGTTCCAGTATCACCATCGGGCACAGGAAAAACGTTTAACGCATCAACCATTTTTGCGTTGGCTCCTAAATGATTCGCACCTTGAATCACCATTTCTGCAAAACGTTTTCCGTCTAAAGCTGTAATAGACACAAACTTTCCTCCTCTACTTGCGGTTCGTTACACCACTTAAGGGTTCGTTACACGAACTCCCTGAACGTAAATATTTACCGAGTCAACGGCAAGTCCAACGGTCTTATCAAGTGTGTATTTCACCTTTGATTGCACGTTATGAGCAACCTCGGAAATCTTTGTTCCATAGCTGACAATTATATACATATCAATATGTACTTCTTCATTCTCTTGGCGAACAATAACTCCACGAGTAAAATTTTCTCTTCTTAAAATTTCTGTAAGACCGTCTTTTATCTGACTTTTTGATGCCATACCGACAATTCCATAACAATCGATAGCGGCACCTCCAGCGATGGTGGCGATTACTTCATTTGAAATATCAATTTGTCCGAACTTAGTTTTTAATTCGATGGACATGAATCGTTCCCCCTTTTGGAAATTGCTCCTTGACTAAAGTCATTTTACTATAGTCAAGAAAAATATGAAAGCGATACTTAATTCTTATTGACTACATAATCAATAATCATGCATGTCAAGGTATTTTTCTTGAAACGTTTATTAATCACTATTGCATTCAAACAGGTTGTATGATAAATTATTAAAGTATCTTTAGACAATAACGTAAATGCTGTATAAAGCTTTTGGTAATAAGGAGGGAATCATTTATGCCACGTAAATGTGTTGTAACTGGTAGAAAAACAACATCTGGTAATACACGTTCACACGCTATGAACGCTAACAAGCGTACATGGGGTGCTAACCTACAAAAAGTACGTATTCTTGTTGATGGAAAGCCTAAACGTGTTTGGGTTTCTACAAGAGCGTTAAGATCTGGTAAAGTAGAACGCGTATAATATGTGAGGGCATCCTAATTAGGGTGCCCTTTCTTACTATATTACCCTTCTTTCCCCCAAAATAAAAAAGCACCCACAAATAGGTGCTTAGACTTTCTTCTATTCATTCTTTTTAAATGCACCAATCATCGCTCGGACAAGTCCACCTAAAAACTTTGGCAGTTTAATTGTATAAAACTTCATTATGTCCCTCCTCACAATCTCACACATCTAAACTTCTCTCGTACGCCTTTTCTATTTTATTCATACGGACGAAATCAGTACCTCTTTATTAGCTATTAATCATTACTTCTTATCACTAATAATATGCCTTCTGAAAATGAAAAAGTACCATTATCACTAATAAGTTCATTACTAATACATAATGTTGAGCCGATGGTAATATGACGATCTTTTAATGGATACTTAAATCCTTCCAGAGTGAGCCCTTTCACGTTAAGGGTTAGAGGAACAAAAGAAACATACTTTTTATCTGCCCTCTTTCTCATTTTATAACTACCAGGGCCTTTTAATGATAGGATATTTTGATTATCGATAAGAAAAATTTCTACATGATTATCTTCCAATAAAGGCTTGACCAATAATTGGACATTCGCTAAGAAATGGTCCAGTCTGCCGCCGCTGCCACCAAAGATTCTGATTAAATCAGGCTTTTGTTTAATTGCCCAATTTAAAGCGAGCTCCATATCTGTTTCATTTTTTTCAGGCTTATACCTTTTCATAGCCTTTACATGTTTTTCGATAACCTTATATTCTTCATTGGTTACAGAATCAAAGTCGCCAAAAGCGATTTTCGGGGTAATATTCATATTAAGTAGGCTGTAAACCCCTCGATCAACACCAACCCAAACTTCATAATCACCTAAATATTCCTTCAAATTAGGCAATAGTTCAGTAGGTCCCCCGGCTAAGATATTTATATGCACGCAAACTAACCCCCTTTTTACTACAAAAAAAGCCAGCAATATAGCCGGCTTGTACTGTTTAACCTCTTATTAACGATATGGCAGCTGCGTAGTCCTCTTGATTATAAATAGCCGATCCCGCGACTAGAACGTTTGCCCCAGCCTCCATACATTGTTTTGCAGTTTCAGGATTTACCCCGCCGTCAATTTCTATCTCAAGTTCTTTCCCTATTGAATTCGCCATTTCCTTAACTTTCCTAATTTTAGGCAGGACTTCAGGTATAAACTTTTGACCGCCAAAACCTGGATTTACGGACATTAAAAGCACCATATCAATATCTGCTAAAATATGCTGAATAGACTCAACTGGAGTAGCTGGATTTAAGACTACTCCTGCTTTTATTCCAAAAGATTTAATATGGTGAATGGTCCGATGAAGGTGTCGGCAAGCTTCAACATGGACTGTAATGTAATCTGCTCCTGCCTTAGCAAAATTTTCAATAAATTGGTCAGGATTTTCAATCATAAGATGAACATCTAGCGGAAGCTTTGTTATCGGACGAATTGCCTCCACAATTAATGGCCCTATCGTAATATTTGGAACAAAATGACCATCCATAACATCGATATGGATATAGTCAGCTCCTGCTTTTTCAACGGCGACTATTTCTTCACCTAATCTGGCAAAATCAGCAGAAAGGATGGAAGGTGCTATTTTCACCATCATTAATACCTCGGCTTTCTTTCTTTTATTTCTTGTAGGAAATCAACATAATGTTGATAGCGATATTGAGTAATCTTTTTGGCTTCAACCGCTGCTTTCACTGCACATTTCGGCTCACTGATATGTAAACAGGCTCGAAATTTACAATTTTCGCTTTCTCGTGCTATTTCAGGAAAGCAATACGCTAGCTCTTCTGCCTCAATCGTAGTGAATTCCAAAGAACTAAATCCAGGTGTGTCAGCAATTAGACCATTACCCACACTAATTAATTCAACATGTCGCGTTGTATGCTTCCCTCTGCCTAAATGGGAGGAAATATCATTTGTTTTTAGTTCAAGATCTGGCCGCAGCACATTTAATAAAGATGACTTTCCCACCCCTGATTGACCTGCAAACACTGATATTTTATTTTCGACATGCGGGTTTAACCCTTCAATCCCTGCTTCTGTTTCAGATGAAGTAAGTAATACTTCATATCCCATTTTTCTGTATTGATCAGCATATTCGGTAATAGCCTGCTTTTCCTTCTCATTAGTTAAATCCATTTTTGTAATACATATAAGTGGTTGAATATGATTATATTCAACCAGGACAAGAAAGCGATCAAGTAGCACGGTACTAAAGTCCGGTTCAACAGCGGAAAAAACTAGAATGGCTTGGTCGACGTTCGCAATAGGCGGACGAACTAGTTCATTCTTCCTTTCCTTAACTTCCATAATATAACCTTCACGATCATTTTCAGCTTGAAAAACCACTTCATCGCCAACAAGTGGTGTAATTTTATTTTTTCGAAAAACACCTCTTCCGCGGCACTGAGTCATTTCTCCATCATGTAGTACATAATAAAACCCACTTAATGCTTTTACAATTTTTCCTTCAGGCATAGCCACACTCCTTGCCTTTTATCATAAGCCATTGATTATAACGATTAATCTTTCGGGTACTCTACAGTCTTATCATATATAACCGTATCATCTCTATAAACTTTATATCCTGCATCGCCATCAAATGGAACTAAGAGCTCTATTGTTTTATGAGTTGTTGCAAAAATTGGAAAAGTATCTGCTGGAGTAATCATACTTCGATTAACATCTTCAATGTAAATAATAACCTTTTGTTCTTGACCTGGTACCGTTCCTGTATACTCAATCAGAATATCAACTGGAACATTTTTAGGTGGTTTCTCTTCTTTTCCTTTTGAAATAATCACTGAAACTGTGTCACCCTTTTTCATCTCTGTTCCCGAAGGTGGTGACTGTGATATTATATTGCCAGCTGGAATGGTATCATCATACTTTTCCTCAGTGGCATTAAGCGTAAGACCGACAGAATCAACATAATCCTGTGCACCTTTTACATTAGACTGCGTTAAATCTCTTAAGATTATTTTCTCCGGTCCCTTGCTAACTTCAAATTCTAGGATGGTATCTTCTGGGACTATTTCTTCGCCGCTTCCAGGTTTTTGACTTAGGATTGTACCCTTGTCACTGTCGTCGAATACCTCATTTATTTTGATATCCTTAAAGTCTTGGTTATCTAATATCCGCATCACATCTTCATAATTGCGGCCTGTATAATCCGGTAATTCGAATTTTTCTTTACCAATACTAATGTATATATTAATTGCAGTATCTTCTTTAACGGTACTTCCTTCTTCGGGATTCGTTTTTATTACTATTCCCTCTTCAATTTCTTCATGGGTACTCTCTATTTTTTCATCCACCTGTAGACCAGTAGATTCTATTTTCACAATTGCCTCTTCTAACTCCAAACCACTAACATCAGGGATTGTAACATCTTTAGGAGAAATTAGTCCTGGTAATACTAGAAAAGTAAATAACCCTAATAATGATAACACTAAGAAAGTTGAGATTAGAATTATTGGCCACTTTTTACGTTTTTTCTGCTCTTTACCTTTTGAAGCGACATCATTACCTTTGATTTTATCCTGACTATGTACCATTGTTTCACCAAGATTTTGCAGAGGACGATCATTGGTAATCACCGGTATAGCTTTTGTCGCTTCATCATCAACCGGGATGACAAATTTCAGTTCATTTAATCTCTCAGAATCGAGTGCTGTCCTTAAATCTTCTTCCATTTCATCGACATTGTTATAACGATGAAATGAATCCTTAGCCGTTGCCTTCAAGACAATATTTTCAACACTTTGAGGAATGTTCGGGTTCCACCTTCTTACGGATGGAGTTTCCGATTGCAAATGCTTTAAGGCAATGGAAACAGCAGATTCGCCTGAAAAGGGCAGTCTGCCTGTTAACAATTCAAACATGACGATTCCAAGTGAATAAACATCTGATTTTTTATTTGCCATACCGCCGCGTGCCTGTTCAGGTGATAAATAGTGAACGGATCCCAGAACTGAATTCGTTTGGGTAATACTTGTTGCACTTAGCGCCATTGCAATTCCAAAATCAGTTATTTTTACATTTCCAAAACGGTCAACGAGGATATTTTGAGGCTTGATATCCCTGTGGATAATATGGTTTTGGTGCGCATGGGAAATAGCAGAAGTCAACTGTTTCATGATTTCAATTGTATCTTCTACCTGTAATGGTGAACTCTGTTGTATGTATTGTTTTAATGTTTGCCCCTCGACATATTCCATTACAATATAATAAAGATCATTTTCTTCTCCAACATCATAGATACTTACGATATTTGGATGAGCTAAACTTGTAGCAGATTGGGCTTCTCTTCGGAACCGGCGTATAAATTCTTCATCATTAGCAAAATCAAGACGCAGCATTTTGACAGCCACATCACGATCAAGAATCATGTCGTGGGCTAAATACACATTCGCCATCCCGCCTCCGCCAATCATTTCTAATACTTTATAGCGGCCACTTAATCGTTTTCCAATCAACATTATGCATCACCCTCGCTGAAATCAGCAAACTCAACAATCGCAAGTGTAATGTTATCCTCTCCGCCATTTTCATTTGCAATTGAAATAAGGGTGCCCGCTTTATGCTCCAAAGGTTCTTCATTAGTCAGAATAGCACTCATTTCTTTTTCATTAACCTTATTGGAAAGACCATCAGAACATAATAAGAGGATATCACCTTCTTCAAAAATAATGGTTTTAATATCCATTTCTACTGCTTTTTCCGTACCAAGAGCACGTAAAAGTACATTTTTACGGGGATGATGCTCTGCGTCTTCCCGCGATATTTGTCCTGTTCGAACAAGCTCATTTACTAGAGAATGATCTTCAGTAACCTGTTTAAACCCACTCTCATTCAGTAAATAACATCTGCTGTCACCTATGTTTGCAATGGTCACAAATCGATTGGTACTAATTGCTGCAACAACAGTAGTACCCATACCATCACATTCTAAGTTGCTCATTGCATGATTAAAAAGCGAGCTATTTACATTTGTAATTTGGCTTCTTAACCAACTTTCTGCATCTCCAGCAGTCAATATACCATTTGAATTCTCCCATTCGTTTTTCAACAGAGAAATCGTCATTTCGCTGGCAACGTCACCAGCACGGTGACCCCCCATCCCATCTGCGACAATGGCAAGGCGGTTACCGTCCATATTTTCAAATATTCCACCAGCATCTTCGTTATGTTGCCTGACCCTGCCTTGGTCAGTCATAAAAACAGCTTTCAAACCGTTCACCTCGTCTCCTCTTTCCGCTCCTTTGCACGAAGTTGTCCACATGCTGCGTCAATGTCGTGACCTTGCTCCCTGCGAATCGTTACATTTATCCCACGATTTTTGAGTGTTTTTTCAAATGCAAAAATTTTATCCTTCGGAGTACGTACGTAGTCCCGCTCGGGAACGTAATTAACAGGAATTAGATTAACATGGCATTTTAACCCCTTCAATAGGTCAGCTAATTCTTCAGCATGTTCAACAGAATCATTTACACCGCCAAAAAGGCCATATTCAAAGCTAATTCTCCGCCCCGTCTTATCGATATAATACCTTACAGATTTCATTAAGTCATCAAGTTTATATGCCCTGTTGATCGGCATTAAACGGGATCTTAATTCAGTGTTAGGCGCATGCAATGAAATCGCAAAATTAATCTGCATATTTTCATCAGCAAATTGATAAATCTTCGGAACAATACCGCTAGTGGATACGGTTATATGGCGTGCACCAATCATCAGTGCTTTATCATGATTAATGATTTTTAGAAACGCCATCATATTATCATAATTGTCAAAGGGTTCTCCAATTCCCATAATGACAACCGAGCTGACACGCTCATCTGTTTCGTCAAGTGCTTGCTGTACGGTTACGACCTGAGCAACAATTTCACCTGCTTCTAAATGACGCTTAAGCCCGCCAAGGGTTGAAGCACAGAAGGTACACCCAATCCTGCAGCCAACCTGGGTTGTTACACAGACTGAATTACCATAATCATGTCGCATTAAAACAGTCTCAATTGAGTATCCATCGTGAAGTTCAAATAGAAATTTAATGGTCCCGTCAGAAGAAGATTGCTTAATAACGGTTTTTAATGTCGTGATCTGAAAATTCTCCGAGAGCTTATCACGTAAACTTTTTGATAAATTATTCATGTCTTCAAACAAAGAAACTCTTTTTTTGTACAGCCAGTCATAGATTTGTTCTGCACGGAAAGGCTTTTCACCATTATTAGTCAGCCATTCCTTGAGTTCATGAAGCTGCAGGGAATAAATCGACGTTTTTTTCATGTCCAATGTTGTATTGTTCTCAGTTGTATTTAATTGTTCCAACTGTTACACCTTCTTTCTTAAGCATGCGATAAAGAACCCGTCAGAGCCAAAATCCTGAGGAAGGATTTGTAAAAAACCTTCTGTTACCAATGGTTGGATGGCCTCCGGCATTCTTTCTTTTAAGGTAACATCCACCTCAAATTCAGGATGCTCCTGTAAAAATGTAAAAACAGTATTTTCATTTTCTTCCTTATCTACTGTACACGTACTATAGACAAGAATTCCACCTTTTTTGACTAAAGGTGACACAGATTTTAATAAATTTTGCTGAATCGTACTTAATTGATTAAGATCCTGTTCTTTTTTTGTATACTTCATGTCCGGTTTTCTTCTCATAACCCCTAATCCAGAACATGGGGCATCAAGAAGTATTCGATCAAAGTATTCTTTTTCGAAATGTTCTCCCGCATTTCGCGAGTCCATTGCGATTGTCCTTATATTGCCCAAACCTAACCGTTTAGCATTTTCATTAATTAATTTTACTTTGTGTTCATGTAAATCGAGCGAGATTACTCCCCCCGTGAGTTTCATTGTTTCTGCAATATGTGTACTTTTTCCGCCAGGAGCAGCGCAAGCATCCAATATCAGTTCGTTTTCATTGGGAGCTAATGCATAGGCTGCGAGCATTGAACTTTCGTCTTGAATGGTGATCATGCCTTTTTTAAATGCCCTTGAAAAGGCTAAATTTCCTCTTAATGCCCGAATAGCTTCAGGTATAATAGGGCTTTTTTCGATTTGAAAGCCTTCTTCATCAAGATCCTCAATACATTCACGTATAGTGGTTTTAGTTAGATTCACTCTTGCTGTTTGCAGGGGAGCAGTTAAGTTGACCTCACACATTCCTTTTGTTCTTTCCATACCAAACTGATTGACCCATCTCTTAACGAGCCATTCCGGGTGGCTTGTTTCGATTGATAATCTTTCAATTGGGTCACTTACCACATCCAAAGATGGAAGGCCTTCACGCTGAATACTGCGCAGGACTCCATTTACCATTCCAGCAATACCCTTGTGGCCTCGCTTTTTGGCTATTTCCACTGCTTCAAATATAGCTGCTCTATCTGGGATTTTATCAAGGTATACCATTTGATAAAGGGTAATCCTTAACAGCTGAAGCACCCATTTTTCCAACTTTTTACTGTTTTTAATAAAGGGCTTTAAAAAGAAGTCTAGTGCCATCCTTCTTTGTAAAGTTCCATAAGTTAACTCAGTCAGCAGCCCTGTATCCAGAGGGGAAATATTGTTTTTTTCAATAGTAGTATTAAGAAGTAAGTTACTATATGATTGGTTTTTTTCAATCGCATCAAGTAAATCCATTGCGGCTTCCCGCACATTTTTCTTTTTATTCGTCATTTGATTCTCCTAGTCTCTTGCCCACTATGATTTTCGATCCTGCACCTCTGTAAAATTCTTCACTCGTCATTTTTGTTTTACCAGCAGGCTGCAGCTCTTTAATCTTAATAGCACTTTCATTACCGGTTGATACCGTAATACCATCAGGAGCATTTTGTATAATAGTCCCAGGCACCTCATTCTTTACCCCTGTTACCTTTTCACAGCGCCATAGCTTCAATGTTTGACCATCGAGAGTTGTAAAAGCAACCGGCCATGGATTTAATCCGCGAATATGATTATAGATTTCTTCACCCGTTTTGGACCAGTCGATTTTTTCTTGATCCCTTTTTATGTTATAAGCGAATGTAGCTTTTTCATTATTTTGAGGGACAGGTGTTAATTTTCCTTCTAATAGCTTAGGAAGTGTTTCTGACAATAATGCAGCCCCTGCAACACTAAGTTTAGTATGAAGGGAACCAACATTATCTTCCTCGGTAATTTCCACTTCGACCTGCGTTAATATATCTCCAGCATCCAGTTTTTCAACCATATACATAATCGTTATCCCCGTTTTCTTCTTGCCTTGGATAAGTGCGTAATGTATAGGCGCTCCGCCCCGAAGTTCCGGCAGAAGAGAGGCATGGACATTAATACAGCCATGTGTTGGTGCTTCTAATATTTCCTTTGGCAATATTTGTCCAAAAGCCGCTGTAATGATAAGGTCAGGATTCAAAGAAAAAATCTTTTCTATTTCCTCTTTTTGACGGATTTTTTCAGGTTGATAGACCGGGATTCCATGCTTTAACGCTTCGACCTTGACAGGCGGTGGTGTCAGAACTTTTTTTCTGCCAACCGGTCTGTCGGGCTGAGTAACCACACCAATAACCTCATAACCATCTTCAATAACTCTACGCAGGACGGGTACTGAAAAATCCGGGGTTCCCATAAACACGATTCTCGTCATTCAATTTCTACTCCTTTTAACTCATCTTCCTCGAGATATCGGCTAACCTTCGTCGTAAATAATATCCCGTCCAAATGATCAATTTCATGAAGTATCGCTCTAGCGAGAAATTCTTCTGCTTCGAGCGTGTACTTTTTTCCTTTGCGATTATAGGCCTCAATCTTCACATAATTTGGTCTTGTAACCTCTCCAAACAAATCTGGGAAGCTTAAACATCCTTCTGGGCCATTTTGCTCTCCAGATGTTTTTAAAATTTGAGGATTAATCAGCTCAATTGTTCCTAATTCATTATCAATATCAACGATGGCAATTCTTTCATCTATTCCAATTTGCGGAGCAGCAAGTCCAACACCATCGTATTCAATCATCGTGTCGTACATATCATCAAGTAATTTAGCAAGCTTTCTGTCAAACTTCACAACAGGTCTGCATTTTTTTTCGAGTACCTCTGCAGGGTACATAACAATCTTTTGTATAGCCAAAGGTGTTCCTCCATCTGTATCGAAGTTGTCCGATTTTTTTATCTGTTACAATTAATTACTATTCATTTTCACCCAAAATACTTGATCATAACCTTTTATATCAACGATATTTACGTATCTTATTTTAATGCTGTGTTAAATTAGGCTGTTGATTTGTGCTCCAGGCGCTT
>NZ_NPDD01000055.1 GCF_002272245.1 Bacillus sp. 7884-1
CATAGTTCTAAAATCAACAGTTTCATATAACACAGCCCTACATTAAAATAAATGGGTTTACATCGATGGAAACTAGTAATCCGCTTTTCGGGTCATTTTGATACTGGTCTAGTATGGTTTTTAATGTATTAGTAAGCTCTGGTTCACGCTTATATTTAATTAGACAATGGTAGCGGTATCGATTGTTAATCCTTGGGATGGGTGAGGCAGCGGGTCCAAGAACAACTGCATGATTAGAAATGCGTGACCGTACAAAAGCAGCAATCTTTTCCGTTGCCGAAACCACGGTCATTAACTGTTCATGACTGATAGTAATTAAGGCTAAATAATAAAATGGCGGGTAATGATGTGCCTTTCGCATCAACATCTCTCGATTATAAAAGAGATCATAGTCCTGTGTCCCAGCAAGTTCTACACTATAATGTTCCGGAGTATAGGTCTGGATTATTACTTCCCCCGGTAACTCATGCCGTCCCGCCCTGCCGCTAACTTGTGTTAATAGCTGAAACGTTTTTTCAGAAGAGCGAAAATCTGGTAAATGGAGCATAGTATCTGCTGAGAGAACTCCAACAAGAGTAATATTCGGAAAATCTAGTCCTTTTGCAATCATTTGTGTCCCTAAAAGAATATCGGCTTTCCCTTCATGGAATTCCTTTAATAGCCTCTCATGCGACCCCTTTTTCCCTGTTGTATCAACATCCATCCGAATTACTTTTGCCTCAGGAAGAATTTTACCAAGCTCATCCTCCACCTTTTGTGTTCCTGTTCCGAAGTAACGGATATAATCACTTGAACACTCAGGACATTGATTTGGTACCTGACTCTCATGTCCGCAATAATGGCATTTCATTTGTTCCTTTACCTTGTGGTAGGTTAAGGAAATATCACAATTTGGACAATTCATCACAAACCCGCAATCCCTGCACATAACAAAGGAAGAATGACCGCGTTTATTTAAAAATAATACAGATTGTTCTTTCCGTTCGATTCTTTCCTTCAGTAGTTCAAAAAGCTTTCTAGAAAACATGGAACGATTCCCTGCTCTAAGTTCTTCACGCATATCAATAATTTCCACTGCAGGAAGTGCCCGTTGATTCATTCGATTAGGCAGAGATAACAGCTTATATACCCCTTTTTGAGCCCTTGCAAATGATTCTAAAGAAGGTGTAGCACTCCCGAGGACAACCGGACATTTATATTTAGCCGCACGTTCAATCGCCACATCTCTCGCATGATAGCGCGGCATTTCTTCCTGTTTATAGCTTGTTTCATGTTCTTCATCAATAATAATAATCCCTAGATTTTCGAAGGGCGCAAAAATCGCTGACCTTGCACCTACAACCACTTTAACTTCTTTACGCTGAATCTTCCGCCACTCATCATATTTCTCACCTGAGGAAAGTCCACTGTGCAACACAGCAACTAAATTGCCAAAACGCCCCTTAAAGCGATTTACCATTTGCGGGGTAAGGGCAATTTCTGGTACAAGAACGATAGCTTCTCTGCCTTTTTCAATGACATCCTGAATGGATTGCAAGTAAATTTCAGTTTTCCCGCTGCCTGTTACCCCATAGAGGAGGAACACTTCATGAACCTTTTTTTCAATTGAACCTAATAATGGCCCCATTGCTTCCTGCTGATCATTGGTTAATGGCAAAGGATCCGTCCGGGTAAAGGTCCTGTTTTCATAGGGATCACGATAAACTTCCATGTCCTGTTCAGAAAGGAGTCCCTTTTCCACAAGTGCTTTTACAGTCGCGCTTGAGATTTTTAAGTCTGCTGACAACTGTCGCATCTCAATGGGATCGGGGTTCTGAATAAAGTACCTCAATGCCTCTCTTTGCTTTTCAGCTCTTGGAGGTAAGCTATTAAATTCAGCTTCTAAGTCCGCAGGTGGCAGAAGCGGGCTGACATATTTTAATTTCTTTTTATTCAGTTTTCCTTTTACTAGATAGATTACTTCCAGCAGGCCTTTTGCAGCTTCTCTTTGAAGGATGGGGACCAGCCCATTTTTCAATGCGTTATCCCAATTTATCGCTTCTTCATTTTTAAAAATATCGTGTAGCTTTACATGTAATTCATTAATTGATACCCCTGTAGATAGCATCACTTTCTTTTCATATTTCGCTTTCAAGGCAGCTGGGAGCATAGCTTGATAGGCATAGATTTTAAAACACAGCGTTGTTTCAGTCAGCCAATTCCCAAGTTCAAGTAATTCCTTATTTAATACTGGCTCTAAATCCATTGGCTCGCAAATCTCCCGGAGCTTTTTAAATTCTGATTCAGCTTTTACCTCTGTAACAAATCCTTGAATTTTTCTTGGACCAAAAGGGACAATTACCCGCATTCCTGGCTGAATGGTTTCTAACCATTCTTCTGGAACTAAATAATCAAACTCCCTATCCGTTTGTTTTGCAGGTACATCCACAATCACACTAGCAACTTTCATTTTGTTCCAAATCCTTTGGCAATGCAGTAATAGCTTCAATAATCCTATAGGCAACATCCAGCTTTGACATTAAAGGTAACTCCATTTTAAACCCATTTCGCATGAATAACGTAACAATGTTTGTATCCATACCAAATCCAGCGCCTTCTGACTTTACATTATTGGCTACAATCATATCTGCATTTTTAGCCTTTAATTTTTTTATTGCATATTCTTCTACATTTTCAGTTTCAGCTGCAAATCCAACTAGTATTTTGTTTCTCTTCATGGTACCAAGCTCAGATAAAATATCCTTTGTTCGTGCAAGCTCGATTACCTTGTCACCAGGCTGCTTTTTCATTTTATGGTCAAAGGAAACTTTAGGAGTATAATCAGCTACTGCAGCTGTTTTTATAATAATATCAGCTGCTTCATAGTTGTTCATGACTGCCTGATACATATCATCAGCACTCTCAACCTTAACTAAATCGATACCTGGTGGTGGAGATAAATGGACCGGACCAGAGATTAATAGCACCCTTGCCCCTTCATTCTTCGCTGCTTCTGCAAGAGCATATCCCATTTTTCCTGTAGAATGATTCGTAATAAAACGAACAGGGTCAATTTTTTCTCTAGTTGGACCAGCCGTAATTAAGACCGTTTTCCCTTTTAGCTTTAAAGTGCTTTTATTTGAAAAATGCTGTTTGATTAACTCTACAATTTTCTCAGGTTCCTCTAGACGACCCTTACCTACATAACCACAAGCTAGATAGCCCTCACTTGGTTCAATAAATTGATAATTGTACGAAGACAAGATTGAAATGTTCTTTTTCACTGCCGGATGGTCATACATATGGACATTCATCGCTGGTGCAATCCAAACTGGCGCAGTTGCAGCCAGTAAGGTTGTCGTAATCATATTGTCAGCAATTCCATTTGCAAGCTTCCCTATTGTATTAGCTGTCGCAGGTGCTACTAGTATTAAATCTGCCCAATCAGCTAAATCGATGTGCGCGATCACATGAGGGTTTTTTTCATCAAAGGTGTCGGTATACACTTCGTTGCGAGATAAAGCCTGAAATGTTAAAGGGGAAACAAATTTTGCTGCAGAGTCACTGAGTATTACTTTTACCTTTGCTCCTGCTTGGACAAGTTTGCTTGTTAATGCAGCAGCTTTATATACAGCTATTCCACCGGTTACACATACTAGTATCTTTTTATCCATCCTAATCGTATCCCCCACTTCAATTCCACAAATTATCTATTCTTTATTATGCTAGAATCACATTATATTTTCATCTTTTTCAGCTTTGTTTCTAAAAATAATGTCTACTTTTGTAAGGCTGTGTTAACCTTAGCTTTTGATTTGCGCTCCACTAAGGAATGCTTCTTGGAATAATC
>NZ_NPDD01000056.1 GCF_002272245.1 Bacillus sp. 7884-1
AACACAGCCATGCAATAAAAAATAAAAAAGGCTGACATTTTGCTGCTGTCAGACCTTCATGGTTGTTACTTGCCTATATTGCTATCTTTTCCGTAGATGGCACCTGTTTCTGATTTCTTAGGAACACGATAAGTAAGTTCACCGCTATATATTTCCTCGAGCGCTTTCCCTACATGCTTATAGGAAACATATTTAGGTAATCTTTCGTCATGTGTTTGCTGCATGGAACGAGCACGCTTTGCTGCAACAGATACAAGAGAGTATTTTGAATCAATTTTATTAAGTAATGAATCAATCGAAGGATATAACATTTATTCGACCTCCAGTAATTTTTTATATCGGTGTTCAACACGTTCTCTGCGACAATGTTCAGCGACAACAATTGCTTTCACACGTTCGCAAGCCAATTCTACTTGATCATTTTCTACGACATAATCGTATAATTCCATCATTTCAATTTCTTCACGGGCAGATAACATCCGATTGTTAATTAACTCTTCTGTTTCCGTACCTCTTGTTACAATCCTATTCTTTAACTCAGAAAGACTAGGAGGCATTAAGAAGATAAATAAACCTTCTGGGAACTTTTCCCTGACCTGACGTGCACCCTTCACTTCGATTTCTAAAAAGACATCTTTTCCAGTATCTAAGGTTTCACGTACATAATCTACAGGGGTGCCATAATAATTCCCTACGAACTGAGCATACTCTAAAAGTTTCCCTTGTTGAATCAATTCTTCAAATTCATCCCGTGACTTAAAAAAATAATCTACCCCATTTACTTCACCTGGACGGGGAGCGCGTGTTGTTGCAGATATAGAATACTCAAAAGCCGTGTCCGGATGGGAAAATATTTCTTTTCTAACCGTTCCTTTTCCGACACCAGATGGACCAGAAAATACGATAAGCAATCCTTTTTCCTGCATTTTCTATAATCCTACCCTTCATCAATAATTTCATCACGGTCTGCCAGACGATGGGCAACCGTTTCAGGCTGTACTGCTGATAAAATAACATGGTCACTATCCATGACAATTACGGCACGAGTACGTCTTCCATATGTAGCATCAATCAATGAACCCCGATCTCGGGCATCTTGAATAATCCTCTTAATCGGAGCAGATTCAGGGCTTACAATTGAAATTATCCGATTGGCAGATACGATATTTCCAAATCCAATATTAATCAATTTAATCGACATGATTATCATCCAATCATCAATAATATATTTTTGCCGTGTCAAACATATTCTAAACACTATTATTCAATATTTTGTACTTGTTCTTTCAGCTTTTCAAGCAAACTTTTTATCTCTACGACTTTTTTAGTAATCGTTGAATCATTTGCTTTTGATCCAATCGTATTTGCTTCCCTATTCATTTCTTGAACAAGAAAATCTAGTTTTCTCCCAATTGGCTCTATTTCATTTAAGGTTTGAGTAAATTGCTGAATATGACTTTTCAATCTTGTTAATTCTTCATTAATATCAATTTTATCAGCAAATATAGCCACCTCTGTTAATACGCGCGATTCATCAAATTGTCCCTGTACGAACTCTTCAATTCGTTTCATTAATCGTTCTTTATAAGCAGAGACAACTTGAGGCGCATATTCTTTCAGTTCATCTATATTTATATCTAAGAGTCCCAAAGAAGTGAGCAAATCCTTTCTTAGCTCTTCTCCTTCCGTTACACGCATCTGTTTACATAATAATACAGCTTCTTCTGCAGCTCTAAGTACTAAACTTTCCAATTCTTCATTTCCTGCATCATTTTCTTCAATATGTAAAAATTCAGTACGCGTTAATAAATCCTGAAGTAATACGTTTCCTTCAATTTTGAATTTATCTCGTGCTTGTTTAATAAATAGGTAGTATTCTTCAAGGAGCTTCCAATCAACCTGAATTTTTCGTGTTACTGCACCATCCCCTTCTATCATTATATAAACTTCTGCTCTGCCCCGACGTAGATGCTCATTCAATTTTTTCTTAATCTTATCTTCAACATTTAATAAGTGCCTAGGCATCCGAATATTCATTTCACTAAAACGATGGTTGACTGTTTTTACTTCTACATTCACAGAAAAAGAGGCTGAAGCAATCCTGCTTCTTCCAAAGCCCGTCATACTTATAACCATTAAGTACACTCCAATCAATTGAAGATGAGCGCTAACCTACTATGTAAAGTTTATTTATTATCTAGAAACTAACAAAAGGTAATAGAGTAACCTCTACTACCTTTTGGATTATAACACACTTTATTTTGTTTTTCTTAACAAAAATGTTCCGGCTAGTAAAAAAGTTGGAATGGAGGATAGTCCTATAATCAAAAGCCAGTCTTTTGCTAGAATTGGCAAGGTGTGAAATATCGGTTGGAATGGCGGGTAATAGATTACGGCAATCATCAGGGCAAGCGAAGAAATAACGGCCCAGACTAGATATTGATTCCCAAATGGATTTCTTGATAATACTGATTTTTCGCTCCTGCAATCAAATACATGAATGAGCTGTGCCATAACAAGAGTTGCAAAGGCAATTGTTTGTGCATATGGCAGATTTGCAGGATTCTGATTATAGACAATCATAAAGGCTAATAGGGTAACGATCCCAATAAGGAAACCCCTTGAAACAACTTTCCAGCCCAATCCTCGAGCAAACACTCCCTCATTCGGACTCCGTGGTTTGCGCTTCATCACATCTTCTTCTGGCCTGTCAAGTCCAAGCGCCATTGCAGGCAGCCCATCCGTCACTAAATTAACCCAGAGAATTTGAATCGGCACGAGTGGCAGCGGCAGTGCTAGAATCATGGCAAACAACATAACCAAAATTTCACCTACATTTGAAGCAAGTAAGTATCGAACAAATTTTCGAATGTTTTCATAGATGTTTCTGCCCTCTTCAATTGCTGATTTTATGGTTGCAAAGTTATCATCGAGCAATACAAGAGCAGAAGCTTCTTTAGCTACATCTGTACCCGTTATCCCCATTGCCACACCGATATCTGCAGCCTTTATTGCTGGGGCATCGTTCACTCCATCACCGGTCATCGCTACAATATGGCCTCTATTTTGTAAAGCTTTGACTATTTTCAATTTATGCTCTGGTGAAACGCGTGCAAATACGGATACATCATCTACCACATCCTCTAGCTCTTCAACCGACATGTTTGATAATGCATTTCCATCAAGGACCTTACTTTTCTTTGTTAAAATACCGAGCTGTGCAGCAATGGCTTTAGCTGTGATGATATGATCACCTGTTATCATTACAGTTTTTATTCCTGCTTCCTTACATTCTTTAACTGCATCTTTTACTTCTGGTCTTGGCGGATCAATCATGCCCTGCACACCAATAAAGGTTAATTTATTTTCTGCTTCCTGTTCGCTTAAGATAACGGTATTGGCCGAAATAGGTTTAAAGGCAATCGCAATGGTTCTTAGTGCTTTGGAAGCAAGATTATTGATAGCCTCTTGCACTTGACTCTGGACATTCTGGGCAAGATATTGTGTTTTGCCATCCCAGAGAATAGACTCACTTTTACCTATAATTACATCTGGTGCACCTTTGGTTACAATAAAATTCCTGCCCTGCTTATCTTTAACATGCATACTCATCATTTTTCTTACAGAGTCAAATGGAAATTCTTTGATGATTGTAAATTCATCTAATAGATTTGTGCGGTCAAATCCTGCTTTCATAGCACTTACGAGCAATGCACCCTCAGTAGGGTCTCCGTCAAGAATGTAATCTTCATCTTTTATCACTAATTCTGAATGATTGCAGATCATCCCAAAAATTAGCATTTGCTGTAAAGCCTTCTCATCCTTTGGGTGGACCCGCGTATTATCACGATAAAAATCTCCACGAGGCTGGTATCCAACCCCGTCAACTGTCCAAGTGTGACCACCGCTCCATAAATGAGTAACCGTCATTTTGTTTTGCGTCATGGTTCCCGTTTTATCAGAACAAATAACCGATGCACAGCCTAGTGTTTCTACTGCCGGAAGCTTTCTGACTATCGCATTTTTCTTAATCATTTTTTGGACTCCTAGCGACAATGCAACCGTTACAATTGCTGGTAATCCCTCAGGAATAGCCGCAACTGCCAGGGAAACACCTGCTAAGAACATGGTATAAAGTTCATGTCCCTGTAAGACTCCAATTGCAACCACGAGAACGGTTAACACTAAAGCAACGCTTATTAATATTTTCCCCAGCTGCTCTAAACGACGCTGCAGGGGTGTTTCTTGTGTTTCGGCATTTTGGAGTAAATCAGCAATTTGCCCCATGGCTGTTTTCATCCCTGTAGCGATGACAACTCCAACACCACTTCCCCTAGTGATCATCGTACCCATGAAGGCGATGTTTTCCATATCACCAATCCCAGGGTTTATTGTTTTTAAACGATCTATGTGTTTGGACACAGGTACGGACTCCCCTGTTAGGGCGGACTCTTCGATTTCTAAACTTCTGGATTCGATAATCCGTATATCTGCACCAATTCTATCTCCGCTTGAAAATTTAATGATATCTCCAGGGACAATTTCTTTAGAAGGAATTTTCACCCATTGTCCTTCCCGTAATACGGACACTTGAGGTGCGGATAATTCCTTTAGTGCCTGCAAGGATTTCTCAGCTCTTCTTTCTTGATAGAAGCCTAGGATACCGTTAATAATGACGATAGCAATAATCGCTACTGCATCAATATATTCACCAAGTAATCCTGATAAAAGCGTGGCCGCAAGCAGCACTAACACCATAAAATCTTTAAACTGACTAAAAAATAAGAGTAAAGCAGATTGCTTTTCCCCTTCCTCCAATTCATTAAGCCCATGTTGGGCTATTCGTTTCTTTACAGCTTCCGGTGATAACCCAGACGAAAAGTCGGTATCTAAGACCTTTTCTACTTGATTTATCTCCATCTCATGGAATTTCATCCGACCATCTCACTTCCCCCTTAATTATATAGACATACTCTAAAGAAAGCTTATTCAGCCTCGTCCCAAAAAATGCTATGATAATTTAGACAAGTTATCATGACTGAATGAACAAGTTAAAATGAGACATACTCTAACCTTGTAAGCTATACTAAAGAAAAGAAATAGTTTGTAGTAAAGGATGTTTTCCATGTCATTTGATGGTTTATTTACAAAAGCAATGGTCGATGAACTCACGCGCACCTTAAAGGGCGGAAGAATTAATAAAGTACATCAGCCTTATAAAAATGAAGTAATCCTTACAATCCGTGCAAATGGAGTGAACCAAAAATTATTATTTTCAGCACACCCAAGCTATGCACGAGTTCAGCTCACTAATGAAGCATACGAAAATCCCAGCGAACCGCCTATGTTCTGTATGCTGTTAAGAAAGCATATTGAGGGCTATATTTTAGAGGATGTCTATCAGGTTGAAAATGATCGAATGATTATTTTTGAAATTAAAGGACGAAATGAAATCGGAGATGTAAGCTACAAGCAGTTAATTATTGAAATAATGGGCAGGCACAGTAATATTGTACTTGTGGATAAAACCCGAAATATTATTCTGGATAGTGTGAAGCATGTTTCGTTTGCCGTAAACAGTCACAGAGCCATTTTACCTGGACAGCCCTATATTTATCCGCCGGAACAAAATAAACAAAATCCATTCTTGGCAGTTGAAGATGACGTATTGAGAAAGATTGATTTTAATAGCGGCAAGCTTGATCGGCAGCTTGTTGAACATTTTGCTGGAACCTCACCACTTTTCGCAAAAGAAGTTATTTTCCAAAGCGGGATTGCCAATCGTACAACAGTCCCTAAAACATTTATAAAACTGATAGATAAAATTAAGCGTGGGGCAATAGAGCCTTCCATCTTATCAACAGGGAATAAGGAAGTGTTCTACCTCTTTCCACTTGAACATGTACAAGGAGGAGTAAAAAGCTTCTCAACCTTAAGCGAAATGCTTGACCGCTTTTATTTTGGAAAAGCTGAGCGTGACCGTGTAAAACAGCAAGGAAATGATATCGAGCGGTTAATCATCAATGAAAAAGAAAAGAATGAGAAAAAAATTGAGAAATTAGAGAATACATTAAGAGAGGCTGAGAAAGCCGAACAGCTCCAGCGATTTGGTGAACTATTAACAGCCAATCTCTATGCTGCCAAAAAAGGGATGAAAGAAATCGAAGTGATTGATTATTATGATGAAATGGGCGGTACGGTAGCGATTCTCTTGGACCCGCGGAAGACACCTTCCGAAAATGCGCAAAAATATTTTTCTAAATACCAGAAAGCAAAAAATTCTGTTTCCATCGTAATCGAACAAATTGAAAAGGCACGTGAGGAAGTCTTTTATTTTGAAAATTTACTTCAACAGGTGCAGTCAGCATCCCCAAAAGATATTCAAGAAATTCGCGAAGAATTAATTGAAGGCGGTTATATTCGCGACCGTAAAAAACGAAATGCGAAAAAGATATCTAATGCCAAGCCAATTCTTGACCATTATCTTTCTTCTGATGGCACTGAATTGATTGTTGGAAAAAACAATAAGCAAAATGATTATCTGACCAATAAATTAGCAGCTAGAGATGAAATTTGGCTGCACACGAAAGACATTCCTGGCTCGCATGTTGTCATTCGAAGTAAAGATCCCTCTGAAGGAACTATACATGAAGCAGCGAACTTGGCTGCCTATTTTAGTAAAGCCCGAAACTCTAGCTCTGTACCAGTAGATTATACAAAGGTGCGATATGTTAAAAAGCCTAATGGTGCGAAGCCTGGTTTTGTCATTTATGATAATCAACAGACTGTCTATGTTACACCTGAAGAGGAAATGGTCCTCAAACTTAAGAAAAAATAAAATGGCCCCGGATTTTTCCGGGGCTTTTGATTTATTCGAACTTCTTACTCCACTCTGAAGGGGATTTACTCCAAGAAAGTAAACTCTCTTGATCATCTTTACTGATGTAGCCCTTTTCAATGGCTACCTCCACTAGATTAGCAAAATCAGTCAGTGATTCACTTTGAATCTCTTCTTGTGCGAATGCTTCCCTCCCCTTATCCAGACCATATGTAAATATTGAAACCACGCCAAGCACTTCACACCCAGCTTCTCGCAGCGCTTGAACCGCAGTAATGACACTGCCTCCCGTAGAAATTAGATCTTCTACAACCACAACCTTTTGTCCTGCTTCCACTTTGCCTTCTATCTGGTTTCCTTTGCCATGACCTTTAGCTTTTGAACGAACATAACACATTGGCAAGTTTAATAACTCACTAACCCATGCAGCATGTGGTATCCCCGCTGTTGCAGTACCAGCAATTACATCTGCATCTGAAAATTTCTCTAGAATAATAGATTGAAGTCCTTGTGCAATCTCTTTTCTTACTTCCGGATAGGACAGTGTCAGGCGGTTGTCACAATAGATAGGTGAACGTAATCCTGAAGTCCAAGTAAATGGTTCGTTTGGCTTTAATGCCACTGCATTAATCGTTAATAATTTTTCTGCTATTCGTTTTTTCATACTTGAACACTCCTCCATGCTTCCATCCATTTTTCATAGCTTTTCACTGGATCATTTGATCTTGTGATGGAACGTCCCACGACAATCGAGGTAACACCCGCATTTCTTGCGAATTCAGGGGTGGCCACCCGTTTTTGGTCACCAGAACTATCATCGGCCATCCGTATCCCTGGGGTAACTGTATAAAATTTCTCACCTAGCTTTTCCCGAATAGGTAATGCCTCCCAAGCAGAGCAAACGACTCCATCTAAACCAGCTTCTTTTGCTAATGAGGCATAATGAAGAACGGATTGTTCAAGAGAACCAGAAATGAGTTGTTCTTTGTTCATTTGTTCTTCTGATGTACTTGTAAGCTGCGTAACTGCTATACACGCTGGGCGCTTATGTCCTGCAGATGTACCTTCATCTAAGCCTTCTATTGCAGCAGACATCATTTCTTTACCGCCTGTAGCGTGTACATTTACAAGGTCACAGTCCAGCCTTGCAAGGCCCTTCATAGCACTCTTCACTGTATTCGGTATGTCATGAAGCTTTAAATCAAGAAAAATACGATGTCCATTCTCTTTTAAATAATAAATAATACCGGGACCTTCCTGATAAAATAGCTCCATTCCAACTTTTACAAAAAGCTCCTTACCATTAAAGGGCAGTAAAAATTGCTCGACCTCTTTACGATTTGCAAAGTCAAGCGCGATGATGAGCGAGTTGTCCATGTTCCTGCCAGCTCCTTCCCCTGCATTCACTGATGTGTTCATAGCCTAATTTATCTAACAGCAACGGTAATTCTTCAATAATCGTTGGACATACAAACGGATCCACAAAATTTGCTGTACCGACAGCAACAGCACTGGCACCTGCATAAAAGAATTCAATAACATCTTCAGCAGACTCAATACCGCCCATTCCAATAATCGGAATATTTACTGCTTGACTTACTTCATAAATCATTCTAATGGCAACCGGTTTGATCGCAGGTCCTGAAAGTCCGCCAGTGCGGTTGGCTAAAATAGGCCTACCTGTTTTTAAATCCATTCTCATTCCCACAAGCGTGTTAATCATCGTCAATCCATCTGCACCGCCTGCTTCAACTGCTTTTGCCATATCCACAATATTGGTTACATTCGGTGAAAGCTTGACATAAACCGGGACGTCCGAGACTTCCTTTACCTTTCGTGTTAACTGTTTTGCAACCTCGGGAATCGTACCAAAAGCAATTCCCCCTGTTTTAACATTTGGGCAGGAAATATTCAGTTCTAACGCATGTACATTTGAAGCTTTAGAAATGGTTCGAGCAACCTCAACATAATCCTCTTCCAGGGATCCTGCAACATTTGCAATAATCGGGACATCATACTGGGAAAGCCATGGCAATTCTTCCCTTACCACTTTTTCTAAACCGGGATTTTGCAGACCAATTGCATTCAGCATCCCTGCAGATGTTTCTGCAACCCTTGGGGTTGGATTGCCGAATCTAGGCTCCACCGTTGTTGCTTTAATCATAATCGCACCGAGTTTACTTAAATCATAAAACTGGCTATACTCTTTACCAAATCCGAAGCATCCAGATGCAGGCATAATTGGATTTTTTAGTTTCAATCCCGGTAACTCTATGTTTAATCGGCTCATATTAGTACCTCCCCTGCACGGAAAACTGGTCCATCACTGCATACTTTTTTATATGAAATTCCGTCAGGGTCATGGCTGCTTTTACATACACAAGCAAAGCAAGCACCTACGCCACAGCCCATTCGTTCTTCTAATGATAAAAACAGTTTCTTATCTGAATACTCTTCTTCGATTGCTTTCAGCATTGGGGTTGGTCCGCAAGTATATAGGCAATCAAACGCTAAATCTTTAATAATATCCGTCACAAAACCTTTGCTACCGTATGAACCATCTACGGTTGCGATGTAGGTCTCTCCATTTTCAAGAAATTCTCTTTCATAAAATACTGCTGATTGTGTTTGAAAGCCTAGTACATGGATAACCTTTACCCCTTTAGCAATTAACTGATTTGAGAGCTCATATAGAGGAGGGACACCGATCCCTCCGCCAACAAGTAGAGCCGTTTCCCCTGTATTTACTTCATTAACAGGGAACCCATTTCCTAAGGGACCGAGAATATCCAGCAGCATTCCCGGACCTTTTTCAGCAAGTAGTGTAGTCCCTTTCCCTTCTTTTCGATAAATCATCGTAAATTGCGAGTTCAACCTATCAAAAGAAGAAATACTAATAGGTCTACGTAAGAGTGGATCTAGTGCCTTCGCCACTTGAATATGAACGAATTGTCCAGGTTCTTTTATTTCATGAACAAAATTTGCTTCTACTGTAAGTTCAAAAATGTTACTGGCTATTTCTTTTTGGGAGATGATTTTGCATAACTCTTTTTTAATCATGCAAAAACTGCCTCCTTTTCTTCTACAGCCATTGCTTCAGCCGAAAAATTCATCGACTCAATTACTTTAAGAATCGCGTCTGCAGTATCTAATGAGGTTAAGCATGGAACACCATTTTCAACGGCTTCACGGCGAATTCTAAAGCCATCTCGTTCCGGCTGTTTTCCTTTTGTCAGTGTGTTGATAATAAACTGGGCTTCTCCATGATGAATGACATCTAGCAATGTTTTGCCTTCTGATCCAATTTTTCCAATCACTTTTACTGGAAGACCTGCAGACTTAAGGACGGCAGCTGTTCCACTCGTTGCCATAAGACGATAGCCGTTATTTGCAAATCGTTTAGCAAGTTTTAATGATTCTTGTTTATCTTTATCAGCAACTGTAAACAATACTGTGCCAAATTTTTGAATCGTCATTCCTGAAGCAACTAACCCTTTATAAAGTGCCTTTTCAAGTGTAATATCTTTCCCCATTACTTCACCAGTTGATTTCATTTCAGGCCCGAGTGTAATATCAACGTTTCTTAACTTTGCAAAGGAGAAGACAGGAACCTTTACATATACGCCATTTTTTTCAGGTACAATTCCTGGTGTATAGCCTTGTTCGACAATTGATACACCTAAGATTGCTTTTGTAGCAATTTTAGCCATTGGAACATTTGTAATTTTGCTTAGAAATGGAACTGTACGACTTGAGCGCGGATTGACTTCAAGTACATATACTTGGTCCTCAGCTATTACATACTGAATATTTAACAATCCGATGATGTTTAGACCTTTAGCCATTTTTTCTGTGTACTCGACGAGCTTTTGTTTGATTCTATCCGATAGTGTCTGCGGAGGATAAACAGCAATGGAATCGCCTGAGTGTACTCCAGCACGTTCGATATGCTCCATAATTCCAGGTATCAACACATTTTCACCGTCACAAATCGCATCGACTTCGATTTCTTTCCCTGTTAAGTAACGGTCAATCAAGACAGGATGTTCCGGATTGATTTTTACTGCATTTTCCATATAATGAAGCAGTTCCTCTTGACGATAAACGATTTCCATTGCCCGTCCGCCAAGAACGTATGAAGGTCGAACAAGAACCGGATAGCCAATTTCATTCGCAATTACGATTGCTTCTTCCACAGATAAAGCCGTTTTTCCAAGAGGCATTGGAATATCGAGCTGTACAAGGGCTTGTTCAAATTTATCCCGGTTCTCCGCACGGTCTAAATCCTCTAAGCTTGTTCCAAGAATTTTTACCCCATTCTCCTCTAAACCTGCAGCAAGATTAATAGCTGTTTGCCCGCCGAATTGTACTATTACACCCAGTGGTTTTTCTAAATCAATAATACTCATTACATCCTCAATCGTAAGAGGCTCAAAGTAAAGCTTATCCGAGATACTGAAATCAGTCGAAACCGTCTCAGGATTATTATTAATAATAATCGCTTCATAGCCTGCTTCTTTAATCGCTTTAACAGAATGGACTGTTGCATAATCAAACTCAATGCCCTGGCCAATTCGAATTGGACCTGATCCTAGAACAATTACACTTTTTCTATCTGTAACAAGTGATTCATTTTCCTCTTCATACGTTCCATAGTAATAAGGTGTTTCTGACTCGAATTCAGCCGCACATGTATCAACCATTTTATAAACCGGAATCAATTGATTTACTTTACGCAGCTGGTAAATATCCTCTTCCTTTTGATCCCAAAGTTCTGCGATTTTTTTATCAGAAAATCCTCTTTGTTTTGCTTCCTTTAGGATTACAAGATCAAATGGACTAGAAGCGAGCTTTGTTTCTAATTCAATGATTCCCTCAAATTTCTTCAAGAAAAATAAATCGATTTGGCTCCATAGATGAATGGTTTCAACCGTTATACCTCTTTTTATCGCTTCTGCGATGTAAAAGAGCCTCTCATCTCCAGCCTTGCAAATACGCTTTTCAAGTAATTCATTACTGATTTCAGCTGCTCCATTCAATTCAAAATGATAGACACCAGCTTCCAGTGAGCGGATCGCTTTTAATAATGATTCCTCGAACGTACGGCCAATCGCCATTACTTCACCCGTTGCTTTCATTTGTGTTCCAAGTGAACGATTCCCTGATTCAAATTTATCAAATGGCCATCTAGGAATTTTCGTTACGATGTAATCAAGAGCAGGTTCAAAGCTTGCATAAGTTTTTCCTGTTACCGGGTTAAGCATCTCATCTAGAGTTAAGCCTACTGCAATTTTCGCTGCAAGTTTCGCAATAGGATAACCTGTTGCTTTTGAGGCAAGTGCTGAAGACCGGCTTACCCTTGGATTTACTTCGATAATATAGTAATTAAAGCTGTATGGGTCTAGGGCAAGCTGAACATTACAGCCGCCTTCGATTCCAAGTGCACGAATGATTTTAAGGGAAACATTTCTTAATAGCTGATATTCTCTATCACTTAATGTTTGGCTTGGTGCCACAACAATCGAGTCACCCGTGTGAACACCGACTGGATCAATGTTTTCCATGTTACACACTACAATTGCATTGTCATTTCCATCACGCATTACCTCATATTCGATTTCTTTATAACCGGCAATACTTTTCTCTAGCAAGCATTGATTTACAGGGCTATGTTTTAAGCCGCTTGTTATGATTTCTTCAAGTTCTTCTGAATTATGGCAAATTCCCCCACCTGTTCCGCCGAGTGTATAGGCTGGACGTACAATAACCGGGAATCCAATTTTCTCAACAAAGGCATGAGCTTCTGCTAATTCATGAATTATTTCACTATCTGGTACAGGTTCACACAGTTCATTCATTAAGCTGCGGAATAAGTCACGATCCTCGGCTTGTTCAATGGCTGATAACTTGGTTCCCAATATTTCAACTTCACATTCTTCTAAAACTCCTGATTTTGACAATTCAACGGCCAGATTAAGACCTGTTTGCCCTCCGAGAGTGGGTAGAAGTGCATCAGGACGTTCCTTGCGAATAATTCGGCTTACAAATTCCTCTGTCAATGGTTCAATATAGACGGCATCCGCAATCTCTGTATCCGTCATAATTGTGGCTGGATTTGAATTCACCAAAATAACACGGTAACCTTCTTCTTTAAGTGCAATACAAGCCTGGGTTCCTGCATAATCAAATTCTGCTGCCTGGCCAATCACAATTGGTCCTGAACCAATCACTAAAATGGAGTTTATATCAGTACGTTTTGGCATGTTGTTGAAACCTCCTGTTTTTCAGATTCAATCATTGTGAGAAACTGATCGAATAAATAGTTTGCGTCCTCAGGTCCTGGTGAAGCCTCTGGATGGTATTGAACGGTAAAGGCAGGATAATCTAAATGCCTTAAGCCTTCTACAGTCCCATCGTTTAAGGCAATGTGAGTAACTGCCAGTCTAGTATTGTGTAATGATTTATCTTCAACTGTAAATCCATGATTTTGTGCCGTAATTGCGATTTTCCCTGTCGCTAAATCTTTTACAGGGTGGTTAGAACCTCGATGACCGAATTTCATTTTAACGGTATCGCCACCGCATGCTAGTGCAAATAATTGGTGCCCAAGACATATTCCAAATATCGGTACTAAGCCCAGTAACTGCTTAATCATATGGATAGCTTCTGGGACATCCTTTGGATCCCCAGGGCCATTCGAAAGCATAATCCCATCCGGGCGTAATTGGATGATTTCCTCAGCAGTAGTATGATAAGGTACCACCACAACATCGCAATTTCGTTTATTTAATTCTCGTAAAATTCCATGCTTCATCCCGAAATCAACGAGTACAATTCTTTTCCCCCTGCCTGGACTTGGGTAAGAATTCTTTGTAGAGACTCTTCTAACTTGGTCAATCGGCAGCTTCGTCTGTTTTAGTTTACTAATTACTTCATTAGGATCACTTTCAATCGAGCAGATTGCTCCTTTTAATGTACCTGACTTCCGAATAATTTTTGTTAATTTGCGTGTATCGATTCCTGCAATTCCAGGGATATTTTTCATTTTAAAGAACTCATCAATCGTAAATTCACTTCTCCAATTGGAAGGGAATTCGACTGCTTCTTTCACAATAAAGCCTTTCACAGCTGGGTTAATTGTTTCAAAATCATCTCGGTTAATGCCGTAATTTCCAATCAAAGGGTAGGTCAGCATAACAATTTGTCCGCAATAGGATGGATCGGAAAGGATTTCTTGGTAGCCAGTCATTCCTGTATTAAAGACGACTTCCCCGATTGTATCCATATGACTTCCGAAACCTTCACCAATAAAAATTGTTCCATCTTCTAAAATTAGCTGTGCTTTCATACTGTTACACGTCCTTTCTCCCAAACTACTTTGCCGCTCGCGATTGTCATTTGCGGCCAGCCCTTACAAGTCCAGCCAGCAAATGGAGTGTTTTTCCCTTTAGATAAAAATTCTTGTGGATCAATTGCTTTTTCTTCATCAAGATTTAAAAGAACAAAGTCTGCAGGGGCTCCTATTTCAATCTTTCCATAAGGCAGTGAAAAGCTTTCTGCTGGCTTCAATGTTAAATACCCAATTAACTGTTCAAGTGTCATGATGTTCTTTAATACGAAGTGTGTATAAAGCAGAGGAAACGCTGTTTCTAAACCAACTATTCCAAATGGAGCAAGCTCAATTCCCTCATTTTTTTCTTCAGTTGTATGTGGTGCATGATCAGTTGCAATAAAGTCAATCGTTCCGTCCAGCAGACCTCCAATTAACGCATCCCGATCAGTAGTATCGCGAAGCGGTGGATTCATTTTATAATTCGGGTCTAAACTATCTGGAATATCGTCTTGAGTTAATAATAAATGGTGTGGCGTAACTTCCGCTGTGACTTTAATCCCTGCCTTTTTCGCATCCCTAATCACGCGAACCGATTCTTTTGTACTAACGTGACATACGTGATAATGGCAACCAGCGGCTTCAGCAAGGAGGACATCTCTTGCTATTTGAACAGACTCACAAACCGAAGGAATACCGTTTAAACCATTCCTTTTCGAAAAAGAACCTTCATGGACGCAGCCTTTATTGATTAGTGTATTTTCTTCACAATGTGCAACAATGGCCATATTCACGCTTGCTGCTTTCTGCATAGCCTCAAGCATCTTGCTCGCATCTTGAACCCCTACACCGTCATCGGTAAAGGCAAATGCTCCTGCATTTTTTAACGCTTCAAAGTCTGTTAATTCTTTTCCTATTTGCCTTACTGTAATGGAAGCATAAGGTAAAACTCGTACATTTGCTGTATCCTGAATTCGTGTTTGCAGCCAATCCATTTGTTCTTTCGAATCTGGAACAGGTCTCGTATTCGGCATAGCAGCTAGTGTAGTGTATCCACCTCTAGCCGCAGCAAGTGTACCTGTTGCAATGGTTTCCTTTTTTTCTCCGCCAGGTTCGCGGAGATGAACGTGTAAATCGATAAATCCTGGTGAAACTAACATCCCTGCTGCATTTATTTTACGATCTACACTTGTTTCAATTTGATTCTCTATTTTTGTGATAATCCCATCTTGAATTAATATATCAGCCAGCTTATTTTCACCGTTAGATGCTATGTAGCTGGCGTTCTGAATAAGTAGTTTCATTCCCATACACTCCTTCAATACTTTCTAATGATCTCTTTAAGACAGCCATTCTTACAAATACACCATTCTCCATTTGCTTAAAGATTCTTGAACGTTTGCATTCGACTAAGCTATCAGATATCTCAACATTACGATTTACTGGTGCTGGGTGCATAATAATACTTTGGGGCTTCATATTCTTTTCTCTTTCTAAGGTGAGCCCAAATTGTTTATGATAGTCCGCTGCTGTATAGCTTCCCTTCTTTTGGTGTCTTTCATGCTGAACCCGAAGGAGCATGACAACATCCGCGTCAGCTATGGCCTCATCAATTGGTCTATATCTTGCTGCACTAAGACTATGATGATCAAACCATTCCATTGGTCCTGAATAGATAACTTCTGCTCCTAATCTTGTCAGGGTATCTCCATTAGAACGTGCTACTCTGCTGTGCCTGATATCTCCGATAATGGCTATTTTCAAACCTGCAAAAGTTCCAAACTCCTGATAGATGGTTAAAAGGTCTAGAAGAGATTGCGTAGGATGATGCCCACACCCATCGCCTCCATTTATAATTGGAATATTTATTTTTCCAACGAGCTCATCAAAGTAACGGTCTTGCCCATGGCGAATGACAACCGTATTCACGCCAATGGATTCGAGTGTTTTTACCGTGTCGTAAAGGGTTTCCCCCTTTTGTACACTCGAAGTCTGGACTTCAAATGGTATGATGTTTAATCCTAATTTTCTTTCTGCCATTTCAAAACTGGATTTTGTTCTAGTACTCACTTCAAAAAATAAGTTAGCAGAAAACATTTGACCTTCTGGACGCCATTTCATTCCGTCCGCAAAACGCTGTGCATCTGTTAAAATTTGATTTATCTCTTCCACTTTTAACTCATTTGTGGTTAGCAAGTGATTTAACATGCTATTCCCCCATCTCCATTTTTGGTAAATAAAGACCCTGATCAAGCAGACCTGGGTGCAATTGAATCTTACCAAGTCCATAAATGTGTTGGCACATTACGATGGCACTCAGTATTACACCCTTATAGCCTCTCTGGACTACTGTTAAAAGGTTAATTTTTCTTTATGCAGTTTTTTGCTTATCTTTTTCTACTGTTTGTTCAAACATATCTTCACTTACTGGTTCTTTACCTGGAAGTAATAGGTGTAAAAGAACACCAGCAATTGCGGCAAAGGCCATTCCTTGTATCTGGAAGGATTCTGAAACTTTTATAAAGGCACCGCCAATTCCGATGACAAGAATAACGGAAGATATCACCAAGTTGCGCTTGTTTCCAAAATCAATTTTACTGTCAACCAGCATGCGTAATCCAGATGAAGCAATTATTCCAAAGAGCAGGATGGAAACACCGCCCATTACAGGCGTTGGGATTGTACTGATTAATGCTGTTATTTTCCCGATAAATCCAAAGATTGTAGCAAGAACGGCTGCACCTGCAATGACATACACACTGTATACTCGTGTTATCGCAAGGACACCAATATTCTCACCATAAGTTGTTTTCGGAGGTCCGCCAATCAATGCAGAGATTATGGTTGCTGTTCCATCCCCCAAAATCGAACGGTGTAAACCAGGTTCTTTAATGTAATCACGGGCAACTACTTTACTTAGGACAAGCTGGTGACCAATATGTTCAGATAAGGTTACGATTGCTACTGGGACCATTAGAAGAGCTAAGTCCCATGTTACTTTTACCTCATAGCTTACAAACGGGATGATGAATTCAGGCATTTCAAACCAATTTGCTTCCAATACTGGCTTAAAATCAACAATGCCAATTGCAAAGGAGTAAAGGTATCCAATCACTATACCTGTAAGAATTGGTATAATGCTCAACATGCCGCGCATGTAAATGGTACAAATAATGGTTGCTGCTAAAGTTACAAGTGCTGCCGAGAAATGAATCAAGCTATATTCACCTGCAGGATTGTTCATTGCCATACTAACAGCTGTACCAGACAGTGCTAAACCGATTACGATAATAACTGGACCAACAACAATCGGCGGCAGCAGATTCATAATCCAGCGATGACCTGCTTTACTAATTATAAGTGCGACAATTCCGTATACAAGCCCTGCAAGGAACGAACCTATCATGGCTCCTCCTGGACCAGCTGTTGCTTTTGCGGCTATTACCGGAACGATAAAGGCAAATGAAGAACCAAGGTATGCAGGCACTTGCCATTTTGTAATCATTAAGAATGCAAGTGTTCCTAAACCACTTGAAATCAATGCAATCGCTGGGCTTAACCCAACAAGATAGGGAACAAGAATCGTGGCTCCAAACATTGCGA
The DNA here is from genome assembly GCF_002272245.1 of Bacillus sp. 7884-1. Taxonomy (GTDB): domain Bacteria; phylum Bacillota; class Bacilli; order Bacillales; family Cytobacillaceae; genus Neobacillus. Next base: position 17,772 of record NZ_NPDD01000056.1, read on the forward strand.
ATAAGTGCTGTAAGCTTAAAGTGAGCCATTGGACTGGATTGGGAATCTCTTTTACGTCTAAGATGGGTTTATTATTCAATTGTTTCTCCTCCACAATCTCTCTATTTTTTAGTTTGTGTTTTTGCTCAAAAAAAAACCCTCTTTGTCCATGAGTGTACAAAGAGGGTATGGAAATGCCATTAAAGCTTTGATGATGGCATTTTCCCCTTTGTCAGCCTCACAGGACTGCAATTAAAGGGTTACTATTTACTTTTCAAAAATACTTACTTGGTCAACATTATCGACATCTTGTAATTCTACAACTACTTTTTCACTACTTGAAGTTGGGATGTTTTTACCAACATAATCTGCTCTTATAGGAAGTTCACGGTGTCCACGGTCAACTAGAACTGCAAGTTGTATAGAAGAAGGGCGGCCAAGATCCATAATCGCGTCTAGTCCTGCTCTAACAGTTCGACCTGTATATAAAACATCATCAACAAGAATAACTTTTTTATCTTTTAATTCGACCGGAATAACTGATCCCTTAACAAGTGGTTCTTGATCATCTGTTTTCTTAGTTAAATCATCACGATATAAGGTAATGTCCAATTCGCCAACAGGTATAGGTTTCCCTTCAATTTCTTCGATCTTGGCAGCGAGTCTCTCCGCAATGAATATTCCTCTTGTACGAATTCCTACGAGGACACAATCTTCAATCCCTTTATTTTTCTCTATGATTTGGTGAGCAATTCTTGTTAAGGCTCTTCCGATTGCTTGTGCATCTAGTACTACGGCTTTTTGGTTCATTCTCAACACCTGCCTAATTTAATAAAAAAACCTCTCACGCTTCGAGGTGAGAGGTAAAAGAGTTTATCAGTATGGGCATAGGTATCCCAACCAATTTATCCGTTTCCTTCTCAGCCTCACAGGACTGATTTAAAGGCATATTCAACTGTTGTTATCGTACAATAATTCGACAAGTGTGTCAACGATTATTTTCTTAACTGTTCTAAAACCTCTTCGAATTCTACTGGCAGCGGTGCTTCGAATTCAATGTATTCATTGGTTCTTGGGTGGTTAAAACCAAGAATTCCTGCATGTAATGCCTGGCCATTGATATCAAGTGTTTTCTTTGGACCATATTTAGGGTCACCTGCAAGCGGATATCCAATGTATTTCATATGGACCCGTATTTGGTGTGTTCTTCCGGTCTCCAATTGACACTCCACAAATGTAAAATCCTTAAACCGTTCAATCACCTGGAAATGAGTTACAGCATGCTTACCATTATCCACAACGGTCATACTTTGCCGATCTCTCGTATCTCTCCCCAGGGGTGCATCAATCGTTCCAAAATCGTGAGGAATAACTCCATGCACAATAGCTTTATACTTCCGAGTAACGGTCTTTTCGACTAATTGGTTAACAAGCTTTTCATGGGCCATGTCATTTTTAGCCACCATTAAAAGTCCAGAAGTGTCTTTATCGATACGATGAACGATTCCAGGACGAAGAACACCATTTATCCCTGATAAATCTTTACAATGAGCCATTAACCCATTAACAAGCGTTCCTGTTAAATGTCCAGGGGCTGGATGAACCACCATGCCGCTAGGTTTATTTACCACTAAAACATCTTTATCTTCAAAATAAATCTCTAAATCCATCTCTTCTGGGATAACATCGAGTAATTCTGGGTCGGGAATACTAATTTCGATTTCATCATTTAAACTGCATTTGTAATTTGTTTTTATCTTTTGTCCATTTACAAGGACATTGCCATCTTTGATCCATTGCTGAACTTGAGTTCTTGACCATTCCTCATCTAAAGTTGAAATAACTTTATCAATTCGATCGCCTTTTTGTTGTTCAAGAATGGTGTGCTCCATTTTCTCCATATGATTTCTCCTTTGTTTCACGCTCATCACGCAGCATTTGAATCATTAATAATACTACGCCAATGACTAAAGCCGAATCCGCAATATTAAATACTGGGAAGTTATAATTGAAAATATACGTATGAATAAAATCAACAACTTCTTTTCGAAGCAGGCGGTCAATGAAGTTACCTATCGCTCCACCTAGCATAAATGCCAGAGAGACACCTAGCAGCCACTTACCCTTTGCTTCTTTTTGAATGTAATAAATGATCGCAATGATTACTATAGCAGTTATGACATAAAAGAACCACATTTGTCCTTGTAGGATTCCCCATGCTGCACCGCGATTTCGGTGAGAAGTAATATACAAAAAGTCCTCAATAACTGGGATACTTTCACCAAGATGCATTTTTGTGACGATAAGCCATTTCGTCACTTGGTCTAATGAAATAATAAAAATTGCGATTAAATAATAAAACACTAAGGAATACCCCCATCTACGAAGACTTTACTTCCTTAGCATTTTAGCATAATCTTTAGCGAAACAACAATGGAAGGTTAGAAAAAGCCGGAATTAATTGGTTTCTTGTAAAAATGCTCTAAGTTGTCAGAATCCTTAGATGACTTTATTGTCGGCATATTCTTTAATAGTTGTTCGGGGAGAGGTTCACCTGACGCTTCACACTGGCCAAAATTACCTTCTTCTAACTTTTGAATGGCAGTTGAAATATCCGCTAATTCATCTTCTAATATAGGGATCATCCATTCATTTTTCTGCTTATTTTTCAATGATTTTAAAATTTCTAATTGTGTTTTACGGAGTTCCCAAAACAGCTGTTCCTGCATTGCATTCATAGTTGTAACCTCCGTTAAGTCATTTCTACTATTATCTCCCCTTAATTTGACCTGACTCGGGAAAACATTTGACATCTGGAACAACAATTAACGGAATAGGATAAAAAATGAAAAAACCCCATGAAATTATCATGGGGCATTCATTTTAAGCTAAGTGTGTGTAGTTTTCTTTAACTACTTCTGCACAGCGTAGGCAAAGTGTAGGGTGCTCTGAATCTTTACCAACTTCTGGTGTCACAACCCAACAGCGTTCGCAAGTTTCGCCTTCTGCTTTCGTGACAACAATAGCAGCAGTATCTAATTTAATTGCATTTTCAGGTGCTTGGTCATAGCTTCCTGCGACTTCAAATCCTGAGATGATAAATAATTGCTGCATATTCTCATGAATAGAGTCTAACAGTGTTTTCGTATTCTCATTTACATATAAGGAAACCTTTGCAGTTAATGATTTACCAATAACCTTTTGGTTTCTAGCTTCTTCAAGCGCTTTTAAAACATCATCACGCAGCTTCATAAATGAAGTCCATTTTTCTTCTAATGCAGCTGCATTTTTTTGTTCCTGATATTCTGGCATATCCGTTAACTGCACACTTTCTTCTGTAACTGCAGGAATGAATTTCCATACCTCGTCAGCAGTATGAGAAAGAATTGGTGAAACTAACTTTGTTAACGCAATTAATGAGTCATATAAAACCGTTTGGATTGCACGTCTTTCATGATTGTTAACTGACTCAATATATAGAACATCCTTAGCGAAATCAAGGTAAAATGCACTTAAGTCAAGGGTACAGAAATTATTAATACTATGATAAATACCTGCAAACTCATAATTTCCATATGCATTGCGAACATTTTTAATCAACTTATTTAATTTTACGAGCATAAATTGATCAACTTCACGAAGGTTTTCGTATGAAACCCTATCTGTTGCAGGGTTAAAGTCGGATAAGTTACCAAGCAAGAAACGGAAAGTGTTACGGATTTTTCTATAAACCTCTGCAACCTGCTTCAAAATTGCATCGGATACACGAACATCGGCTTGATAATCAACTGATGCAACCCATAGGCGGAGGATATCTGCTCCTAATTGCTTCATTACCTTTTCAGGTACCATGACATTCCCTAATGATTTACTCATCTTTCTGCCTTCTCCATCTAAAGCAAACCCATGACTTAAAACACCTTTGTATGGAGCTTTGCCTGTTACTGCCACCGCAGTCGATAAGGAAGAGTTAAACCAGCCTCGATATTGATCCGAACCTTCTAAATATAAATCAGCCGGGCGAACCAAGTCATCTCTTTCTAAGAGAACCGCTTGATGTGATGAGCCTGAATCAAACCAAACATCCATGATATCTGTTTCTTTTGTAAACAATCCATTAGGACTTCCTGAATGTGTAAAGCCTTCAGGCAATAGTTCTTTCGCTTCACGCTCAAACCAGATATTTGAACCGAATTCCCGGAACAAACTAGAAACATGTTCAATTGTTTCATCTGTAATGATTTCCTCTCCATTTTCAGCATAAAACACCGGAATTGGAACTCCCCAGACACGTTGGCGTGAAATACACCAATCGCCACGGTCTCGGACCATATTAAATAGTCGTGTTTCGCCCCATGCAGGTACCCATTTTGTTTCTTTTACTGCTTCAAGAAGGTCATTTCGGAAATCCTTAATGGAAGCGAACCATTGTGCAGTAGCTCTGAAAATAACAGGTTTTTTCGTTCTCCAATCATGTGGATAGGAGTGAGTAATAAATGAAAGCTTTAAGAGCGCCCCTCTTTCTTCTAATGCTTGAGAAATCGGCTTATTTGCACTATCGTAAAATAATCCTTCAAAACCTGGTGCTTCGCTTGTCATTACACCTTTATCATCTACAGGGCAAAGTACTTCAAGTCCATACTTTTGACCGACATGGAAGTCATCCTCCCCGTGTCCTGGTGCGGTATGAACACAGCCTGTTCCAGCATCAGTTGTAACATGATCTCCTAGCATTACTAAAGAGTCACGGTCATATAATGGGTGTGCTGCAAGGATATTCTCTAATTCATTTCCTTTTACCTTCTGAATAACCTCAAGTTCTTCCCAGCCTATTTCATTCGTTACTGCTTCAAGAAGAGCTTCAGCTACTAAGTATTTATTTCCGTTCACTGCAACTACCACATACGTTAAGTCTGGATGAACCGAAATTCCTAAGTTAGCCGGAATCGTCCAAGGTGTAGTCGTCCAAATGACAATTTGAACATCTGTATCAAGAACCCCTTTTCCATCCTTAACTTTAAATCCCACATAAATGGAAGGTGACTTCTTATCCTGATATTCAATTTCTGCTTCAGCAAGAGCTGATTCACTTGAAGGGGACCAATATACAGGTTTAAGACCTTTATAAATATAGCCTTTTTTCGCCATTTCTCCGAAGACTTTAATCTGCTGCGCTTCGTATTCGGGCTTAAGAGTAATATATGGATTTTCCCAATCACCACGAACTCCAACGCGTTTAAATTGTTCCCGCTGATTACTTACTTGTTCGAGTGCATATTTTGTACAAAGCTGACGGAATTCTGCTACCGTCATCTCTTTTCGTTTTACGCCCTTATTTGTTAATGCCTGTTCAATTGGCAAACCATGTGTATCCCAGCCTGGAACATATGGTGCATTGAAGCCGCTCATTGATTTAAAGCGAACAATAAAGTCTTTTAAGACTTTGTTAAGAGCGTGGCCCATATGAATATCACCATTTGCATAGGGAGGTCCATCGTGGAGCACAAACATTGGACGTCCAGCAGTCCGCTCCTGAACTTTTTTATAAATATTCATTTCTTCCCACTTTGCCTGAATTTCAGGTTCTCTTTGTGGAAGATTGCCACGCATTGGAAATTCAGTTTTTGGCATTAATAACGTATCTTTATATTCCATTTCTTATTCCTCCTGTAACACTCATCATAAACAGAATAGCCAATAGACAAATAAAAAAACCCTCTCATCCCATAAAAGGGACGAGAAGGTTTTATTCCCGCGGTACCACCCTGATAGATAGCACGAAAAAGTACTATCCTCTTTAAGATTCGTAACGTGAATAACCCGCCATAGCTTACTTTCTTTAAAATAAAGTTTCAGCCTGGGACTCAAGGGTGATTTTCCAATTTCTCACTTTTCCCAGGCTTCCACCATCCCCGGCTCGCTATCAAAAGTTTATGAAATGTACTGTCCCTCTCATTGTCATTTCCATTCTTTATTTACTTATTAGAAAATTATATGCGAAATAATACCAATTCGTCAAGCTAAGGAATCTTCTTCTTGATGGATTTTAAGTTCCGTTGCATCCACCTCATACTCTAATAAATGATCCCAGTCATCCGTATTTATCATATCCAGCTGGGCTTCTATCAACATTTTAAAACGAGTACGGAATACTTTTGACTGCTTTTTCAAATCCTCGATTTCAAGAGCAATCTTTCTCGCTTTTGAAAGTGACTCATTTACAATACGGTCAGCATTCTTTTCTGCTTCCTTAATGATGAGCTTAGCTTCCTTTTGTGCATTTCGTTTTACATCTTCACCAGCCTCTTGTGCAATAATAATAGACTTGTTTAATGTTTCTTCAATATTTACAAAATGACCTAAACGGTCCTTCATTTCATTTAAACGTTCTTCTATTTCTTTCTTTTCACGAAGGACTAATTCATAATCCTTTATGACTTGATCTAAAAATTCATTAACCTCGTCCTCATCGTAACCACGAAAACCTTTATTAAATTCTTTATTGTGAATATCTAACGGCGTTAACGGCATGATGCCACCTCCAAGAATCTTTCTTCTGTATGTATAAAGTGTATAAAAGCATAAATTCGACAAAGTTATTGATAATCCTGCAAAAATCAAAAAAATTATTTTTGCTTTCCGACAACAATTCGCCATTTATCCTTTTTGGTTCTTCCTTCAATTGACAAAATCTTAACTCTTCCGTAGCCTCTAACTGACAACAAGTCACCCACTGCACATTCAAAGGAATGATTTTCAATAGAGGTCCAGTTCACCTTCACCAATCCTTGTTGAATGAAAAGTTGAGATTTTTGCCTCGATATATGATGAATACCAGAAATAATTGTATCGAGCCGTAAGGAGGAAACAGTGATATCCTGTTCCATCCATAAATCATCAACTTTAATTGCCTCTTCAAGATCTACCTCTTTTAATCGTATTGATGCTCTTCCAATTGATTCTAAATTACTTTTAATATAGTCGCCGATTTCAGTACTTGAGAAAAATTGAACACGTCCATCTTTCATAAGAATGTCGCCAAATTTCCCTCGTTTTAATCCTAACGACATAAGAGACCCGAGAACTTGGGGATGTTCTATGGAAACAAATTTAATGGGATAATCAATTTCAAAAAGGGTAATTTGAAAATCCTTCTCATCAGGTATGATATAATCCGGCATAATCAATGCCCGCTTTCTTTCACCTTCTGAACTGCCTCCAAATAGTTGATACTTAATACTTCCATTCTCACCAATTATGGTCTTTAAAATATGCTGCTCTCTTGGGTCAAGAAAATCAGTAAGTTTAGATGTATAGCTGGAATCAACAAAATCCTTCCAATGTAATACTTGATCAATAAACTCCCGTTCCTCTGGGCGAAAATGCTGATAAATATTCATGTTTAACTCCTTAGGCCGTTTAGGCTGGCTAAATTAAGAAATTAAGTTCTGCAAAACTCTTAAGCCTTGAGGGGCGAAGGATAAGATAAGAAATGCCGCTAAAGGGGATAAGTCCATCATACCTATTGGTGGAATGATTCTTCTAAACGGTTCCAGAAACGGTTCACATAACTTACCAAGAATTGTCCCAATCTGTGAGTCTCTCATATTTGGGAACCATGATAAAAGGATATAAATGATAAGCATCCATTTATATATTCCAATAATTTGGATCAAAAAGTTAAAAATCATATCCATTTCTACTACCACCTCGTATCATGAAATTCTTGTTCCCTCACTAGTTCAGAAATATTGCCAGAAATCTCAACATTATCTGGTGTACACAAAAATATACTGGAGCCGATTTTTTGAATGTCCCCGTTTAATGCATAGACTGCTCCACTTAAAAAATCGACGATTTGTCTTCCTTCCTCGTGACCGATGCGTTGAAGATTGACAACAACTGCACGACGGTTTTTCAAATGATCCGTTATATCCTGAGCTTCAGCATATACTCTAGGTTCTACTAAAATTACTTTAGCACCCTTTTGTACACTCTGCAGACTTACAACGTTTTGAGGCTTCGAAGGCTGTTTTAGGGGCTTTATAGGTTCAACCTTCTCATATTCATCCTGATTATTATCATCAAAATCATCATCTAAAAAGAAAAAAGTTTTTAACTTAGATTTTATCGTCATCTTTTATCCTCCTCACCAGCCTCACCGACAAGTGCCGTTCCTATTCTAATCATCGTCGCGCCCTCTTCAATGGCAATTCCAAAGTCATTAGACATCCCCATAGAAAGCTCAGTACATGGTGCGAAATCAAGGTTACAATTCTTTACTTCTTCACGGAGCTCTTTTAACCTTTGAAAACAGTTTCGAAGCTGCGCTTCATCATCTGTAAATGGGGCCATAGTCATTAAACCTTCAATACTAATATTCTCGTACGGTTGAAGATTTTTAATAAAGTCAATTACATCCTCGGGAGCAAGTCCATGTTTTGATTGTTCTTGAGAAACATTCACTTGAACCAGGCATTTCACCTTTTTTTGTGCACGTTTATTAATTTCTTCTGCTAATGAAATACGGTCCAAAGAGTGTATATATTCTACTTTATCAATAATATTTTTAACTTTGCGAGTCTGCAGTGTCCCGATATAATGCCATAGAGGCTTGTCCTCTAATACTTCCCACTTTGCTAACAGCCCATCATCTCGATTTTCACCTAGATTTATTATACCAGCTTCCAAAGCTTCCTTGGCTCTTTCTATGCTGACATATTTGGTTACGGCAATCAGTTTCACTTCATCAGGAGCCCGATTTACCCTTTGGCATGCATCACTTATTTGCTGTTTAATATGTATGAGATTTTCTGCAACCTTCATTCGGTGGTCTCCTTCCATCCTATATAACTTAGCATCCTTCCTGTTTTACCTTGGTCACGGCGATGAGAGAAAAATTCAAATTGGTCACAACTAGAGCAAAGTTTAGTCATTTGAATATTTTCTTCCGGAACGCAAGCTTTAAGAAGAATTATTTTATTTAGTTTTCGTAAGTCCAACGTATACTGTCCCTCTTTAATTAAATTATAGGGTTTTTCTTCGACATCTACTAGTGATTTTTCTACAAAGTTAATGACATAATCATTAACAATATAACATTTTTCACAAATAGATGGACCTATAGTGACAAAAATTTGATTAGGAAGTATTCCTTCTTCTCCCCATTTCTCTACCATTTTCTGTGCAATTTCGTTTACAGTGCCTTTCCAGCCAGCATGTGCAGCACCAATCATCCTATATTCAGGAGCAATAAAAAAAAGAGGGACACAATCGGCATAGCAAAGAGTTAATAAAATTCCCTCTTCATCCGTATAAAAACCATCTGTCCCCTTAAAGGCATTTTCATAAGAATCTGCCCCAAACCCACGGTCAGCGCTTGTAATTTTTCTAATTAGGGTTTCATGGGTCTGTTCTGCCCCTACCCAATGCTTCACTGGAAATTGAATGAGATTAGCTAACTTATTCCGATTAGAACAAACAGCTTCCTTTAGGTCTCCAACATGATAGCCCATGTTAAGATTTTCAAAAAAACCTGTACTGCTGCCGCCTTTTTTGGTTGTTATTCCAGTAACTAGCCCCGGATACTTTTCCATCCAATTTTCAATTAAAAAATATGATTCATTTTCATATACAAAAGGTTCCATACTTAACCTCATTTGTTTTTTTTCTAGTTTACCATGAATATGTTAAATGGTCACCGTCAGATGCTGTTAATAACTATACTTCCATTTCCTCTGTAGTCCTTTCTTCAATATTCTTATATCTAACCAATATTACATCTTGACCTATTTTAATAATATTTTTCCATGGAATAACAATATCTTCTTCCCTTCCAAAAAAGCCTAGGACTTTACCATTACCGGTAACGATAACCGCTTCTATTTTACCTGTGGAAAGATTAATTTCAATATCACCAATGTTTCCAAGTTTTTTACCATCAGACACATTCACTACATCTTTAATTTGAAATTCAGAAATTTTGACCATTTCTCTCACTCCCGCCATTTTTATCCTAATGTAAATATATGATTAGATTGGTCAATTTATCTGTAAATAAAAGAAAAAATAAAGCTGACCAAAGGAGGAAACTGCAGGCACCGAAATAAAAAGGGTGACCCGCTACTTTATGTAGCGTTTCACCCTTTGAACGTTCCCGCATATTTGCAGTTTCCTCTTGGACAGCTTTAGCTTTGAATATTTTTATTCATTTGCTTGATGGCAGCTTTTTCTAAACGAGAAACCTGTGCTTGTGAGATTCCAATTTCATCGGCTACTTCCATTTGCGTTTTTCCCTGGAAGAATCGCTTTCTTAAGATTAGCTTTTCACGCTCATTTAAGCGCCGCATGCCTTCTTTTAAGGCAATTTCTTCAATCCAGTGAATATCTTTATTTCGTTCATCGCTTAATTGGTCCAACACAAAAATTGGGTCGCCGCCATCGTTATAGATTGGTTCGAACAAGGATACTGGGTCTTGGATAGCGTCAAGTGCAAAGACTATTTCTTCGTGAGGGACTTCTAATACTTTAGCAATCTCCTCCGCAGTTGGTTCCCGTGAAGTTTCACTCATTAATCGTTCCCTTACTTGCAAGGCCTTATAGGCGATATCTCTTAAGGACCTTGAAACGCGAATAGGATTATTATCGCGCAGGTACCTGCGTATTTCGCCAATAATCATTGGTACGGCATAAGTGGAAAACTTTACGTTTTGACTTAAATCAAAGTTATCAATCGATTTCATAAGCCCAATACAGCCAACCTGAAACAGATCATCAACAAACTCGCCACGGTTGTTAAACCTTTGAATAACACTAAGAACGAGTCGTAAATTTCCGTTGACGAGTTTTTCTCGTGCTGTAATATCGCCCTCTTGCATTTGCCTGAAGAGTAATCTCATTTCTTCATTTTTTAATACAGGAAGTTTTGATGTATCTACGCCACAAATTTCAACTTTATTTCGAGTCAATCCCTTTTCCCTCCTCATAGGAGTTGCTGTACAAAAAACAGTATTTCCTTGAGGAGGAAAAATATGCACTTGTAGTTTTTAAGGAATTGCCAAGGATTAGTCGAAAAATACGATGATTACTTTGGTTTCAATGGTCTTTCCATAAGTAAAAAAAATCTTTTTTTGTAACCTTATACCATCTTATTAAATTCTTTTCTTAATCTTTTGATTATTCTTTTTTCCAGACGGGATATATATGATTGAGAAATACCAAGCATATCGGCTACGTCCTTCTGTGTTTTTTCTTCTCCATTGGTAAGTCCGAAGCGAAGCTCCATGATTTGCTTTTCCCTATCACTTAGTTGGTGCAGAGCTTTGGTTAATAGTTTTCTATCCACATTCGCTTCTAAATCCTTCGTAATGATATCATCATCTGTCCCCAAAACATCTGATAGTAATAATTCATTACCGTCCCAATCAATATTTAATGGTTCATCAAATGAAACTTCAGATCTAATTTTATTATTTCTGCGCAAGTACATGAGAATTTCATTTTCAATGCATCTGGACGCATATGTAGCCAGCTTAATCTTTTTCTCAGGATTAAACGTGTTAACTGCTTTAATTAAGCCAATGGTACCAATACTAATTAAGTCCTCAATATTAATTCCGGTATTTTCAAATTTTCTAGCGATATACACGACAAGCCGAAGGTTACGTTCGATTAATATCGATCTTGCGGCCTTATCACCGCCTGGAAGCTTATTTAAAAGCACCTCTTCTTCATCTTTACTTAAAGGAGGCGGTAAGGCTTCGCTGCCGCCAATATAATAAACTTCATCACTTTTAATTCCTAATTTGATTAGTATCTTATACCAGTAGTAGGATAAGCGAAGTCTCCATTTTTTCACGCAAGTTCCTCCTTCTAAAATCTGTTTTTACGAGTATAGTATTATTAGCTTACTTTCGCCGAATCATCATGCTGTTTTGGCCCGGTGAGCATTTTCGGATGGACAATGCATTGAAAGGCATCATCGGCAGATAATTGCTGCATAGTAAACGATACAAGGCCTTTTTCACATAAATAACTTTCACCCTTAGCGTCAATCAATATTGAGTCAGGCTTAACAGCAACGATAAGTTGATGCTCTTGTCCTACCACCCGGCAAGGTACAATCCTCAGCTTATTTTGCCATTCAACCGGAAATTCCACATTTCCGAGAATCAGAGATTCAGGATCGGCTGCCATTTTTTTTACCGGTTCGGCCACATTTTCAAAGATATTCTTGATAGAAACAAACATAACAGGAAGTTTGGTTAATGGATCATAAAGCTGATTTCCACTGTCGACTAGACCTTTAAAAGTAAAAGATTCTGCATTAATTCTTAGAGTGACATTTACAATCTGATCAAATTGAATTTTGGTCATTTCCATACCTTCAATATTCCTCTTTGAGAAATGCCAAGCAATAGGAAAACCTAATAAAACAAAAAGCCAGCTGATTGGATCACCAAACCCCGTAACATTGGAAATCATTACCTTTGTGGACATCTCTGCATCAAATTGAACAAAATAATGAGCTCCAATTAATGCTCCTCCGATAAGAAAGGTTGTTAAATAAAGAGTCATTAACGCCTTTATGAAAAAAGATAATCTTTTATAACCGAATACAATTAAAACCATTACAACCGAAAATAGAAGCTTTGATATTGGATGATTGGAATAGTTGTGTAATGGTGTAAACGACAATAATATGATTAATGAACCAATAAAACCACCTGCTAATAACCTCCATATTCGAATTCGTCTTTTTAGAAAAATGGCTGATAGATATAGGAGAAGGCTATCAAATAACAGATTAAGAGCCCAAATAACATCTAAATATACCGACAACAAGCCTTCCCCCTTTTAATGTCTCCAGTAAATTAGTAGCTTTATGGATTATACATAAGGGTGTATTAACATCATTTCTATTATTCTGTTTAGGAAAAAGTATAACCTACTTTATGGGCTAAAGTGTGTCACTTTCTGTAATCAAAAAAACAGAAATTTCCACTATAAACAACGTATTTTGTCTAATTTCATTTAGACAAAAAAAGCATGGTCCTTTTGGACCATGCTTTTCGTCAAATTATCTTCTGCGGTTTCTGTTACGTAAGAATGTTGGGATATCTAGAGTTTCCTCTTGAGGTGCGTTATTATTACGCACAGGTTCTTGTGGAACTTCTTCACGCTTTTGTTCTCTCTTCATTGTATTCAACTGTGGTTTTGCTTGACCAAATGCTGGACGAGCTGTCTTTGGCTGGACAACTTCTTCATTAAATCCGGTTGCAATAACTGTAACAATGATTTCATCTTTATGATTTTCATTAATGACTGATCCAAAAATCATATTTACTTCCTGATCAGATGCTGTCGCTACAATATCAGCTGCTTCTTGTACTTCATACAGGCTTAAGTTGCTGCCGCCAGTAATATTCATTAGAACTCCTTGTGCACCATCAATAGATGTTTCTAACAAAGGAGAACTAATAGCCTTTTTCGCCGCTTCCGTTGCACGATTTTCACCCGTTGCCATACCAATTCCCATTAATGCAGATCCTTTGTTTGACATAATGGTTTTCACATCAGCAAAGTCCAAGTTAATGAGACCAGGAACTGCGATTAAGTCTGAAATACCCTGAACCCCTTGACGGAGTACATTGTCCGCTTCACGGAACGCTTCAAGCATTGGAGTACTTTTATCTACAATTTCAAGAAGGCGGTCATTCGGGATTACAATCAAAGTATCTACTGCCTCTTTCATTGCGCCGATTCCACCTGCAGCCTGATTAGACCGCTTTTTCCCTTCAAACGTAAACGGACGAGTTACAACGCCGACCGTTAAAGCACCTAAATCACGGGCAATTTGTGCAATTACAGGCGCCGCACCTGTACCTGTTCCGCCACCCATACCAGCAGTTACAAACACCATATCCGCACCACGCAGAGCGTCTTCTAATTGCTCTTTACTTTCTTCTGCAGCTTTCTTACCAACCTCAGGATTTGCACCTGCACCAAGTCCTCTAGTTAATTTTGAGCCAATTTGCATTTTCACTTCTGCTTTTGAAAGGTTTAAAGCTTGTGCATCGGTATTAACTGCGATAAATTCTACTCCTTGAACACCATGTTCAATCATTCGGTTTACTGCATTGTTTCCTCCGCCGCCAACCCCAATAACTTTTATAGTAGCAAGAGAATCTAAATTTGTATCAAACTCTAACATGACAAATCCTCCTAATTCGTCGATATTCCTTTTCGTGTTAGCTTATTCGAAAAAGAGACCAAGGAATTTTTTTACTTTTGATGACATCTTATCTTCCGGATGTTTTTCTGGCTTTGCTTTTGGTTGTTGTTGTTGTTGTTTTTGAACTTTCTTCTCGATTGGTTCAGAAACAGGTGCTGAAGCGACGAAGGTTCCACCTGGTAATCTAGCATTCTTGTATGCATATTTGATTAAACCAACCGCAGTTGTATATTGAGGTTCTCTTACTCCAATATAGTTGGGAACGGCTTTGCGAACTGGACTTTGGAATATAGATTGAGCAAGTTCTAATACACCTTGCATATTTGCAGTACCACCTGTAAAAACGAATCCTCCAGGTAAATCATTTATTCCTAATCGTTTCAATTCATGAGCAATCAATTCGAAAATTTCTTCCATTCTAGCTTCTATGATTTCAGATACATATAATTGATTAAATTGCTGATGCTGATCACTTCCTATAATAGGAACACTGAAGAATTCATCCTCTGAAGCATCATCGTAAAAAGCATGTCCATATTTAACTTTAATTTTTTCAGCATCCTCAGTAGAAGTGTGTAATACCTTTGAAAGGTCATTTGTAATTAAATCTCCTCCAACTGGAATTACACTAGTTGCAGCCAAGTATCCTTGTTCGAAATAAGCAATGGTTGTAGATCCGCCGCCTAAATCAATTAATGCAACACCTAAATTCTTCTCATCCTTTGACAATGCATAATCACCAGCTGCAAGCGGCTGTAAAATAATATCTGTAATTTCTAAACCAGCACGTTCTACACAACGCAGTGTATTTGTAATAATAGCATTTGATCCAGTGATAAGTGTTCCTTCAACTTCCAAACGAACGCCAATCATGCCACATGGATTATTAATTTCATCCTTACCATCAAGGATAAATTGTTTTCGTATTACTCCGATAATCTCTCTATCTTGAGGAATAGAAACTACTTGAGCTTCTTCAATAACACGTCTAACATCATCATTGGTAATTTCACGATTTTGACTAGAAACCCCTACAATTCCACGGCATGGTTCAAGAGCAACCTGATTACCAGAAATACCCACAATCACTTGGCGTATTTCCATTCCAATCATTCTTTCTGCTTCTTCAATAGCACGTTTAATAGAATGAACGGTATCATTAATGTCAATGATAGATCCTTTACGCAGACCTTCTGAATTTACATTTCCAACACCAATTATATTGATAGAGTCATTGACAATTTCACCGATGATTACTTTTACACTGGATGTACCGATGTCAAGACTTACATATATTTCATTGCTGTTCATTCTTTGGCACCTCCTTAGCATTACTTCAGTCGAACAACATTTATATTTCACAAGATATAATAATAAAAAAGTACACACCTATATCTTATAAAATTATTCGTCACAACTAAATAATTCCCTTTAAAAAAATCAATTTTTTTATATTTTTTCTTTGTTTTTTGACCATTTTGTCAATAATATTCGTCTTATTACAGCTATATTTTGAAATAAGCGTACACCAAAGGCAAAAACAGCTGCTAAATACAAGTCTACACCAAGATGAACGCCTAGAAAAGCTAAACTTGCAGCAAGTATTATATTAAAAAAGAAACCAGAAACAAAAACTTTTTCATCATAAATATTTTGCAGATGCGCCCTTATTCCACCAAATAATGTGTCAAGAGCTGCGAGAACTGCAATAGATAAATAATTAGAATATTCTTCAGGAATCCTAATATCTGTTAATAGACCAAGAAGTACTCCAAGGATTAATCCTAATAACGGCAGCCACATTATGTATTCCCTCCTTCATTCACCTTCAATGACTCTAAAAATCGAATCCGGATAGGGTTATCATATGCGGGGATGGTAACCTCATGGGTTGGTTCTGAAATAACCAGCTTAAGGTTTTCAGTGAAAAATTCCTCTGTAGCTTTAGATGCTTTTATCCGATTGTATAGTTTTTCGGCTATTTCAATATTATCTACACCGACCTTAACTTCTATCGGTAAACTTGATATTGCATGACCATCAACTTTTGTTTCATTATTGATATCTCTTATAACCGTAGTATTGATAATTCTTTGACCATCTACTGATACGTACTTTGCGTCATACATATTTAATTCATTCAATAATCTTTTTAGCAGTTCAGGTGAAACATCCTTTGATACTGGTGTTCCTAATTGGATATCCTCCAAAATAGGTTGAATTTTCAACGTTAGACCTGGAACTTGTACTTCCGTCAATCCGGCCTCATTTTTCAATTCCTTTATCGTATCTCTTAAAGCCTGTTCCTTACTCTGCTTTTGCTTTGATTCATAGGCCAGTAATTTTTCTTCATTGGATCTAATTTCACTTACTAACTCCGATTGCAATTCTTTTTCTTGGAGCAAAGCCTCCCGCAGCTGCCACAAATCACGAGTATCGCGTTCGACAGGTTCCTTTACAGTTTGAAACTGAATGGCAATCATAAAACCAATTACTGTGGATATTGCAATAAAACTAATATTATTTTTATGCTTGTCCACTTTTTTCACCTTACCTTTTAAAATTTATCTTTTCGTGGACATATTCAATATCTATGAGTTTCCTAAAATGGGATTTAGGATAACTTCGTTCTGTTTTTCTAAAGTAAAGACAATATTATCGTTAACGAGTTGATCTTTCACACCACCGGTAAGGTTTAATGCAGATGTCAATACATCAGGGTCACCAATAGCTGTAATGACAAACGGTGCTGGATGTTGAATTCCATCAACCGTAATAACAGGTCCGTCACATAGTATATAAGACTGGCTTGTTAATCTTTGGCCATTTATGGCAATGGCAGCAGCACCTGAGATGTAAAGTTCATTGATTACTTTAAAAACATGGTGTTCATGGACAAGATAGTTATTAATATTTTCTTCCTCTGGGTCATAGGCTCCATCTGATAACTGTACCATTACACCTTGTCCCTTAACCTTAACTTTCCCTAAGAACATTCGGTATTTCTCTGCATCTTCGGCAAGATTCAGATAGGCTTCCGCTTCTTTTGAAAGGTCTTTTTCGTTTTCTAGTACTTTCTCTTGCTTTTGGTTTAATTCCTTTTGTAATTTCCGATTCAATTCTTCAATTTCAATTAATTGATTTCTCAGGTCTAAGGTTTTTTCCCATTGTTTACTTGTTAAATTTGTATTTTTTTGATTTATTTCTTTTTGAGTAAAGTGATAAGAAAATGCAATCATAAACCCAAGAACAAGGCATACAAGGGATAAAATTACATGCTTACCCTTCACCTTTATCATTCTCAATTTCTGATTCCTCCGATTCGTCCGCTTTCAATTCATAGGCTTTAAAATATGAACCTACCTCTAAATCGATAATACCCTTTTTGTTAGGATCTAACTGGCTAATGATTGAAGGATAATGAATCATTTTTTCCGAAAAACTTCGTAATGTGGCACTTACTTCAAAACCATCATTCATAAATAAAGAAATATGATATTGATCCGTTTTTTTCGGGGTATAGTGTACTTCAGAGATTGCGTTTAGAACTTCATCCGGAAGCTCTTCAAGAGCAGAGACCATTTCTTTAAGGATAGCTCCCTCTTTAAATTTAAAAAGTATGGGTGCACTGACAGGTATTTCAGACACTTCCCTATCCTTAAGGATTTTTCCGTTTTCCATAACAGGGTAATAGGAGTTATCCGACTCGAGATAAGCAATTTTTTTTCGTTCCTCAATCTCAATCATTACTGTATTTGGCCATACAATTTTAACCTTTGCCTCTTTAATAACATTCACCTTTTGGAGATTTAATGCAATTGAATCTTTCTTTACACTCCAAATATTTGTTTTTTTTGATAAATGACTGGTACTGATTATTTCATTTGTTGACAGTAAATCATTTCCCTTAATGGTTATCTTTTTAACATGACTTAATGGCGACTGTACATATGCAACGACGGCAATCATGGTAAAGAACAAAAATAGAAGAATAATGAGCCTTCTGTTGGCTTTACGACGTCTTTGCTCTTTAAGCTTAGGAATTCGGTCCTCAAGAGCGACAATCTTACCTTTATCCATACACTTCCCTCCATTAAGAATAACGCTTAGCATGTCCTAAAAGAAAACCTATGATTTCTACCCGCTTTTCCTGCCTAAAAAGCGAAAACAACGGCACGAAAAATCATGCCGTCATTCATTTTCTCAGTTTTTTCCCATATTTATAATGAGTAATTATAACACAAAATTTGTAATAAGTACGATTAATTCTTATTACTTACGGCCAATAATTTCCACCTCAGTTTCCATTTTAATTCCATATAAATGTAGAATTTTATCCTTAATATACTGAATTAAATCTAATACATCCTTGGCAGTTGCATTACCGGCATTTACAATGAAATTTCCGTGCATTTCTGAGATTTTTGCACCGCCAATTTGGAAACCTTTTAAGCCGGCTTCCTCAATTAATTTACCGGCATAATTTGGCAGAGGGTTACGAAAAATACTTCCTGCACACGGGAAATTCCACGGCTGTGTTTCTTTGCGATAATCTTTGTTTTTTTGCATTTTGGAAACAATAGCAGTCCTATCACCCATTGTCAGCTTAAATTCCGCTTCAAGTACGACACCAGGGCGTTTCTTTTGGAGGACAGAGGTCCTGTAGGTGAACTCCATTTTATCATTTGAAAGCCATTCAATGGACCCGTCTTCAAACAATATATGCGCCCTTGTTAAAATCTTACTAATATCAGAGCCATGTGCTCCTGCGTTCATGTATACTGCTCCACCAACAGATCCTGGAATGCCGCTGGCAAATTCAAGTCCAGACAAGCCCCTCTTCGAAATTAATGTCGATAAGCTGACTAAAGAATGTCCTCCTCCAACTGTAATAGTGGACTCATTAATGGAAAGATGGTTTAATCCAGAACCTAATCTTATTACCACACCTTCAATCCCTTTATCAGAAACAAGAAGATTTGATCCTCTGCCAATAGCTCTCCAAGGAAGTTGACGCTCCTTAATGAGGTTCATTACTTTTTGAATATTTTCCAATGATGATGGTTCAATAAAGAGATCAGCCGGACCTCCAATTTTCATTGTTGTATGCTGGGATAGCGGTTCATTTCTCTTCACTTTGCCAATATTTAATTCTTGAACTTCTGTAAATAATCCGTCCATTCCTATCACCCTATCTTTCAAAACAAACGTATAGTTTAAGTTTATGCTAAAAACTGTATTGGGCTACTTTTGTTTTCCTTGGACTAGCTGTTTCATAAGTTTATATAGCCTTTCAGCAGAGTCCGGTACCCCTAAATTTTTTGCTTTTATTTTCATCATTTTTAGATTCTCTTGGTCTAACAGAATTTTATCTATATGTTGAATTAGACTTTTGCTATTTAAGTCTTTCTCGATAAGTAATTCTGCTGCTCCATGATCACTAAGTGACCTTGCATTTTTTTCTTGATGATTATTCGTAACATAAGGACTTGGCACGAGAATACTCGGAATTCCTAATGAAGTGATTTCAGCAAGTGTCGTTGCACCGGCTCTTGAGACAACTAAGTCAATCCCTGCCAGAACCTCAGGCATGTTATGAATAAAAGGCTTTATCACTACGTTTTTAGGATTCCCAACAAGTTCAGCTTCTTTTTGCACGTCGGCAAAATGCACATCCCCCGTAATATACAGTACTTGATAGGGCTTTTCACCAAATTCAGAGAGCGCCTTAACAACAGCATCATTTATGGGTCTTGCACCACGGCTGCCCCCGAAAATTAATACTGCTGGCATTGTCGTACTTAAGCCTGTCGAAAGTCTTCCTTTAATGCCATCTTGCCCAATGACTTCGGATGCCCGCGGGTTACCAGTAAAAACCACTTTTTCTTTTGGGAAATATTCTCGTGCTTCTTCAAAACAAATAGCAATCTTGTTAACATATCTGCTTAAAAATTTATTTGTTAACCCAGGAACACTATTCTGCTCGTGGACAATGGTTGGAATTTTTAATTTAGCAGCTGCATATACAACGGGCCCACAGACATAACCACCTGTTCCAATTACAATATCAGGCTGGAATTCTTTTAGCATTTTTTTACTGTCCCTAGCACCTTTTAAGAATCTTAAAATCGTTTTGACATTATCTAAGGATAATTTTCTTTTGAATCCGGTAATATGGATAGATTTAAAAGGAATCTTTTCCCGAGGAACAATTGTACTTTCCAACCCGCTCTTTGTCCCTATGTATAAAACTTGCGCATCCTTATTTTCTTTTTGTATTTCCCTTATGAATGCAAGAGCCGGATAAATATGTCCTCCAGTTCCACCGCCGCTTACTACTATTTTCATATGCCCACCTCAAATTAAAAAATGCTTTACGCTCATTTCTTATCCTATCTTACTATAAAATTAACAGAAGGTAAGGATTGAAAAAAGAATGTTATCTAATTGTAAACTAACAAAAGAAATAAATAAAAAGACCCTGCCTCAAGAACAGGGTAAATTAATATCTAGAATAACGGCTTATGTTTAATAAAACACCTATAGCCATCAACATTAAGGTTAGAGAAGATCCGCCATAACTCAGGAACGGAAGAGTGATTCCAGTAACAGGCATTAAACCAGTTACTACACCGACGTTTATCATAACTTGAATGGCGACCATTGAAATGATTCCAACTGCCAGAAAGCTTCCATACAAATCGGGTGCCCCTAAGGCAATACGAATTCCCCTCCATAACAACAGTGCAAATAAAAGCAGAATAAAGGAACCGCCAATAAAACCTAGTTCTTCTGCTAATATTGCAAAAATGAAGTCAGTTTGTGGTTCAGGTAAGTAAAAAAACTTCTGTCTGCTTTCACCTAGCCCAAGACCGAATAAGCCGCCTGGACCAATTGCATAGAGCGATTGGATAATTTGAAAACCACTCCCTAGCGGGTCTTGCCAAGGGTCTAAGAAAGAGGTGATCCTTTTTATCCTATAGGGAGCAGAAGCAATCAAACCGACAAATCCTGCTAATCCTATTAAACCTAATAATGCAAAGTGTCCAACTCTAGCACCAGCAATAAATATCATAATTACACAGGTGCCAATCATTACAGTTCCAGTACCTAAATCTGGTTGGAGCATAATCAAGGCAAAGGCAACAAATACAAGACCTAAAGATGGCACCAGCCCTTTTTTAAAGGAGGTGATCAATTTCTGTCTCTCAGAAAGAAACTTCGCTAAAAAGGCAATCATAGCAAGCTTCATAAACTCTGATGGCTGAATGGAGAAGGCACCTACGCCAATCCAGCTCCGCGAGCCATTTCGAACATTTCCAACCCCTGGAATGAGTA
The DNA here is from genome assembly GCF_002272245.1 of Bacillus sp. 7884-1. Taxonomy (GTDB): domain Bacteria; phylum Bacillota; class Bacilli; order Bacillales; family Cytobacillaceae; genus Neobacillus. The sequence goes on from NZ_NPDD01000056.1 coordinate 39,322, forward strand.
CGAGTATTAGTAACACAAAGCAGGTTATCAAAATGACCTTTGACCACTCTCTCCATGTCCAATAATTAATATTCATGATAAAAAACATGGCTGCAATCCCAACACCCGCAAATAGCGTTTGTCTCTTTGCAAAGAAGAACGAGTCATCGAATTTATATTCCGCCCATACCGCACTCGCACTATAAACCATAATAAGCCCTACTGCCAATAACGTAAATGTACAAATTAATAATATAAAATCAGGAGTTGTTCTCTTTGTCGGCACACCTAACACCTCGAATAGCAAGTTTTAAGGCTTCGATAGATGTCCAGCTCCAGCGACTAGGAGCTCGGTGGAAAAAGAAAAATCGCTTTTTCCTCGGTCATAAGCCAATCCAACGAGAAGGTTAAAGAACAACCTTCCCGTCGGCTCGTCTTATGCCTGTCGCTCCTGGGAAAAAATGAACTGCTTTTTTCCTTGACAAGTCGCTTCCGCTTTTCGTTGGACAAGCCCTTACTTAAGCTTATGCACCGCTTCGATAAAAATGTCTCCCCTGACTTCAAAACTTTTATATTGATCCCAGCTTGCACATGCAGGAGATAACAAAATAACGTCACCTGGTTCTGAATATTCATAAGCAACAGGCACGGCCTTTTCAACATTATCGACAGTGTTAATTTGTTTTATTCCTGCTTCTACCCCCACCCGCTGAATTTTCCCTGCAGTTTGACCAAAAGTAATTAATGCTTTTACATTTTTCAAATATGGTATTAGTTCATCAAATTCATTTCCACGGTCAAGCCCGCCGGCAAGCAGAATTATCGGATTCTTAAAAGCCTCTAACGCCGGGATAGTGGCAAGTATATTTGTTGCCTTTGAGTCATTATAAAACTTTCTATCAGCAATTTCTGTAACGTACTGAAGACGGTGTTTAACCCCTGTGAACGTTCTAAGAACACTTATAATGGCATCATTCTTAACACCTGTTAACTTTGCAGCTGCCATTGCAGATAAGATATTTTCAAGGTTATGAACACCAGGAAGAGCTATTTCTTCTACTAACATTACTTTTTCGCCTTTAAAGCAAATCCAGCCCTCATTAATGTAAGCACCTTCCGTAATCACGCGCTTTGTCGAAAATGGAATAGCAGCAGCCCGGGATTTTGCAGCAATTTCCACCACTTCCTGCTGATCTGCATTATAAATAAAGTAATCTTCATCCGTCTGATTTTTGGTAATATTCGCTTTTGCTTTATAATACTCTTCTCTGTTTCCATGATAATCTATATGAGCATTATACAAATTCGTAATAATGGCTATCTTAGGCTTGAATGTTTCTATTCCCATTAATTGAAAGGATGATAATTCGATAACGATATTATTTTCTGCCGTCGCTTCTTCCGCTACACCAGAAGCTACTGTTCCAATATTACCGGCAATTAAAGGCTTCTTATTACCCGCATTCAACATTTCAAAAATTAATGTTGTCGTGGTCGTTTTTCCATTTGTCCCGGTTATACCAATGAAAGGTGCTTCAGATATTTGGTAAGCAAGCTCCACCTCTGTTAAAACAGGTATCCCCTTCTCAATAGCGCCTTCAATGATAGGGTTTTGATACGGAATGCCGGGATTTTTAACGATAAGTTCGAATCCTTCATCGAGTAGTTCCACAGGGTGTTCACCACATATGACTTTAATACCTTGCTCTAATAACCCTCGCGCCTCTGGATTTTCTGATAATGGTTTTTTATCATTTACTGTCACGAACGCTCCAAGTTTATGTAAAAGAGCAGCAGCCGTTACCCCGCTTTTTGCAAGTCCAAGGACGAGTATTTTTTTATGAATATACGTATTAATCTGCTTCACTTATAACCACACCTCAATATAGATACCTAGTATCGCTAATATTAAACCAACACTCCAAAAAGTTACAACAACCTTCCATTCAGACCAACCAAGCAGCTCGTAGTGGTGATGGAGTGGACTCATCCGAAAAATCCTTTTCCCTGTTGTTTTAAAAGAGATAACCTGCAAAATAACCGACAAGGTTTCAATTACAAATACGCCGCCTATAATAACTAACAATAATTCCAACTTTGTTAAAATAGCTATGGTAGCAATCGCACCACCAAGGGCGAGTGACCCGGTATCACCCATAAACACCTTTGCAGGGTGAGCATTAAAAACTAGGAACCCTAAAACAGCCCCAGCTACAGCAACTGAAAAGATTGCCACTTCCATCTGCGATTGATTCCAAGCTAAGACAGCATAGGCACCAAAAGCTATCGCGGCCGTCCCTGAAAGTAATCCATCTAGTCCATCTGTCAAATTGACTGCATTTGAAAAGCCTACCAGCCAAAAAACAATGAAAAACACAAAAAACCAGCCTAATTCAATGGAGTAATCACTACCTGGGATCGTAATTTCCGTAGGAAAACCATTTTCTTTATAAACAAGATAAAAAATAACTGAAATAATAATTTGCCCTAAAAGCTTTTGTCTAGAGGTTAAACCTAAATTACGCTTTAATGCGACTTTGATAAAATCATCCAAAAATCCTAATAAACCAAATCCAAATGTTACTAGAATAAGTAAATAGGTTTTAACAGTTGGTTCAGAAAACTTTCCAGTCATGACAAGAGTAGTAATAATAATGGAAAATAAAATCATGATACCGCCCATCGTCGGTGTACCCGTTTTTACTTGATGGGATTTGGGACCTTCTTCCCTAATGCTTTGTCCAAATTTCAACCTTCTTAAGAAGGGAATAAAAATTGGAGAAAGCAATACGGTAATCAGGAAGCCCATTAAAATTGTGAAAAAAATAACTTGCTCCAGCATTTTTACCCCCTCCTCTCTACATCATTATTCGAATTCTTCATAGCTATCTTTTCCAACATTACAGCTATATCATATGTTTCTTTGTTTTCTTTGAGAAGTTTTTTATTTAAAAATGCGAAATCGGTCATATTCATTTTCTCTACTTTATCTCCGTCTATTTTATCAAAATAAAATCGCAACAAATCTCGGACTCCTGAGGTTGGATTTTCAGTAAAAAAGATGGGAAAGTGATTGGGAGTATATCTCGGTATCTGTCTCTTTTTATCCCAAACTGCTGCAATGGCCCCATTTGCGATTGCATCTAAAAGTTCCCCTGAATCATCATTTAACGGTATAAATAAACCTCGTGTCTGCTCTCTGCCTGCATTGTCAGTGACCGTAAAATATAAATGATCCGCCTCTTTTATACCCTTAAACTCCGGGAATATTGCTACTAAATCATCAAAAGCTAAGTACATTTCTATCTCTCCTCGATAGCTTCCCGAGCAATGACTCGGTCATCAAAATCATAAACTTTACTGCCAATTATCTGGTATGTTTCGTGGCCTTTACCAGCGATTAAGATTACATCTCCATCAGCAGCCTGGTTAATTGCCTTAACAATAGCCTCTTTTCTATCAGGAATGGTAATGTAGCTTTCCCCTGATACACCATTCTCCATATCTCTTAATATTGCTAAAGGGTCTTCACTTCTTGGGTTATCCGAGGTGAAAATAGGATCTGTACCATACCGACATGCAATTTCAGCCATCAATGGCCGCTTTGTTTTATCACGGTCTCCTCCACATCCTACTACTACAAAAACCCTTTTATTGGCAAAGCTTTGTATTGTTTTCAAGACATTTTCTAAGCTATCTGGTGTATGTGCATAATCCACTATAACTGTAAATTCTTGACCTGCATTTACGAGCTCGAATCTTCCGTCTACCCCTTTAACACTTTCGATAGAATCAATAATTTCCACCATCGGAATATTTGAAACAAAGGCTGCAGCGATACTAGCCAAAACATTATAAACACTAAACTTCCCAATTAGCTGTATATTGATTGGATAACTCTTCTCTTTTATTACTATTTCAAAAGTAGTCCCACTAGAAGTCATCTTAATATTTCTAGCATGGAAATCTGCCTCATTATCAATTCCATACGTAACAACATGGGCTGCTGTTGATTTGCGATATATTTCAGAAGCAGAGTCATCTGCATTTAAGATTGCATATTTGGGTTTATTAGGGTCAAAAGTATTTCCTAGCTGAGAAAATAATAAACTCTTAGCGTGCTTATAGTCGTCCATTGTTTTATGGTAGTCTAAATGATCTTGGCTGAGGTTTGTAAATACGGCTATATCATAGTCACAACCATGTACTCTCCCCATATGTAAGGCATGTGATGAAACCTCCATTATTGCTGTATCTACACCAGCATCAAGCATTTGTTGGAAACCCTTTTGAAGGATTAAACTTTCTGGTGTTGTATTTTTCGTTTCAATCTTCTGGCTGCCTATTTTTGTATACATGGTTCCTATTAATCCCGTACTCCGATTTACATCAGAAAATATTTTTTCGATTAGATGACTGGTGGTTGTTTTCCCGTTAGTCCCTGTGATTCCGATTAAATGTAGTTTTTTTGTTGGATGGTTATAAAAAGCATCAGCTAATACTGCCATCGCCCTAGTTGTATCATTAACGATTATGACGGGTACAGAAAGGGGAAGTGCGCGCTCAGCTAGCACTGCGGCAGCTCCATTATTCACTGCGGATTCCGCATAATCATGTCCATCGACGGTATATCCTTTAATACAAATAAATAAACTTCCCTTTTGCACCTTGCGATTGTCGTTTTCAATCGACGAAATCTCAGCATCAGTTCCTTGATAAGGAACAAGGAGGTGCAAATGTTGAAGTAAATCATGTAATTTCATAATCTCAATTCCTCTCTTGCCTTTTGCAAAATCAACAATTTTTTACATAAAAATTTCTCTTAAAAAGATTCACCTTATTTTACAGCAAAACAAAGTAGAATGCCATTTATCCTTTAGTTTTTCAAAAAAAACAGGCGGCGGAAATCATTCCGGCCGCCTAACAAAGAAATTTTTTACACTATCTTTATTCCTCTTTACCAAAATAAAGTCTAATTGTTGAACCTTCTTTTACTTTTGTACCGGCTTCAGGGGATTGTCTTACAACAATGTCACCTTCACCACTTGCATCAATCTTAAGATTTAGCAGCTGTTCGGTAATTTCCAATTTTGTTAGACCTGTTAAGTCTGGAAGGGTTATTGGCGCCGTGTCCGGCCATCTTAATTCTTTTTCAATTTGATCTTTCCTAGGTTTTACTCCCATTGCCATAAGACCATCCTTCATGATACTGCCAACGATTGGAGCACTTATGGTTCCCCCAAAGATAAGCCCGCCTTTGGGGTTATCTACGGCCACATATACAACGATTTCTGGATCATCTGCAGGGGCAAAACCCATAAAAGAAACGATAAAATTGTTTTCCAAATATCTTCCGTTTTGCGCTTTTTGTGCGGTTCCTGTTTTGCCACCAATTCGATAGGAGTCAACAAAGGCCCTGAAACCAGTACCTTGTGCCACAACACTTTCTAGGGCATGGCGAATTTCCTTGGACGTTGCTTCAGAGATAACTCTTCGTTTCTCCACAGGAGTATTTCTCATCACTACTTCTTTTGTAACAGGATCAATTAACTCTTCTGCGATATATGGCTTATAAAGAATACCGCCGTTTACAGCTGCGGCAACAGCTGCGACCTGTTGAATGGGCGTTACAGATACGCCTTGACCAAAAGCCGTTGTTGCTAGTTCAACAGGACCCACTCGTTCTAAATTAAATAATATCCCTGAACCTTCACCCGCTAAGTCAATCCCTGTTTTCTGCCCAAAACCAAAATCTTTTATATATTTAAACAATGTATCTTTTCCTAATCTTTGACCGAGTTCCACAAATCCTGGGTTACATGAATTTTGGACTACTTCTAAAAAAGTCTGGCTTCCATGGCCACCGCGTTTCCAGCATTTTAACCTTGCACCCGCAACTTCTACTGAACCTGGATCATGGAAATGTTCCTTTTCCAAATCCACTTTCCCTTCCTCGAGAGCAGCAGCAAGCGTGATGATTTTAAATGTTGAACCTGGCTCATAGCTTGACCACACAGGAAGATTCCGGTTATATACTTCCTGAGGAACATTCCTAAAATTTGCTGGGTCGAATGTCGGCCGACTAGACATCCCTAAAATTTTTCCATTATTCGGATTCATGGCAATCGCAATAATTCCATCTGGATTATAGGTTGCTTCCGCAATATCAAGCTCTCGCTCAATAATGGTTTGAATTTTGGTATCGATTGTAAGCTTTAAATCAAGACCATCAACGGGATGCTCGTAATCGTCAGCCATGTCATTCATTCTTTCACCCTTTGCATTGGCATAAAACTTAACAGAGCCTTTCTCACCGCTAAGTTCTTTGTCGTAATATAGCTCTAATCCCATTAACCCCTGGTTGTCCACCCCAGCAAATCCTAAAACATGAGAAAGATAACTCCCAAACGGGTAATGCCTTTTTGAGTCTTCACCTATATAAACACCTTCAAGTCCTAAAGCCCTGATTTCTTTTGCTTTTTCATGAGAAATCTTTCTACCCTCTTTTATCCTTACAATAGATTCACCCTGGGTGATTTGCCGATATGCATTTTCCTTTGGAATATTTAACACAGCGGCAAGTTTTTCAGAAGTTGCAGCAGGGTCTTTGACCTGTCTCGGTACTACATATACAGTTGGAGCACTAACATTTGTGGCTAATGGAACACCATTACGGTCTATAATCTCGCCGCGCTCTGGTTCAAATGGAATATTTCTACTCCAAGAACCTTTAGCTTGACCGGTCAACATATCACCTAGAACAAACTGTACATAACCAAGTCGGACATCAATGATTAAAAAGATAAGAATTCCAACGAACAATGCAATCATTAACCTCTTACGGACAGTTACATTTGAAACACGCATAAAATGAACGAGCCTCCTTTATCCTACTCGTTCATTTATATGCTTGTACTTATTTGGATAGAACGATTACTGACACCGTTCTAAGCCTATTATCAATCTAGCGGGACCTCTTCTGCCACTTCATCAGATAACTCACTATTTTCATCAGCTTCTTTGTTTTCTTCCTCTGACTTCAAGATTTCTTCTGGAGTTTTTAAATCAACGATTAAAAAATCTCCTTTGCGTAAAAGCGCACCCTCTTTGAGACTTTGCTTAACCACATAACCGCTGCCTGTAGAATTTAGTTTAACTCCAGATATTTTTGCAACCTTCATCACGTCTCTGAGTGACCACCCTGAAAAATCAGGTACATTCAACTCTCCATCAGTTTGAAGAATAATTTTCTCACCTTCTAGAACATTTGTACCGGCAGCTGGAAGCTGTCCCGTTACTTTTGTTCCCTTTCCTAAAACAACTACCTCTAGTTCCTGTTCCTCAAGTTTTTTTATTGTTTCTGTTACAACTTGACCTTCGAACTCTCCTAGTTTTGTCGTAGAGGCTTTTTCTTGTTGTGAAGGTTGAATATTTAAGTATTGTAAACTATTTTTCATAACAGGATTAAAAACCATTGAAACTGGGATAGAGCCCATGGAATAGTGCTCAATTTCCGGTTGTTGAACTGCAACGTATACAATTAATTTTGGATTATCAGCAGGAGCCATGCCTAAAAATGAAAAAATATAATCTTCTTGTCCTCCTAAATAACCGCCCTTAGGATCAGGAATACTTGCAGTTCCTGTTTTTCCTGCTACACTATAGCCATCAATCTGATATCGATTTCCCGTACCCGTTTCTTCATTTGTTACTACTGTTTCAAGAATATCAAGTACTTCTTTTGCGGTTTTAGCAGAAATGGGTGTGCCAACAACTTCTGGCGTAGTATCACGAATTACTTTTCCTGTGTCGTGATTGACGATTTTGTCTACCACGTGAGGCTTCATCATTTTCCCCTTATTCGCAATCGCTGTTGCCGCCTGGATTTGCTGGATTGGCGTAATCGCGGTCCCTTGTCCATATGCAGTGGTTGCTTTTTCAATTGGCCAGGTAAATTGAATTTTTCCAGACGTTTCATTTGGAAGGTCGATACCGGTTGGTCGGTCCAATCCAAATTTAGTTAAGTACTCACGGAATTTTTCAAAACCTAATTTTTCATTTGCCAGCTTTGCAAAAGCAACATTCGAAGAGCGCTGAACTCCCTCAAGATAGGAAATGGTTCCCCATCCAGATCTATTATGGTCATGTATTGGCTTATCTTTTGATGTTACTCTATAAGACCCAGACTGGAAAAATTCATTAGGATTAAATTTATTTTCTTCAATAGCCGCAGCAAGTGTGAAAATCTTCATCGTTGAACCTGGCTCAAAAGAAGATTCAATGGCTTCGTTATGCCAGCTGTTTTCAATCCCTTCCTTCGTTTTAGGGTGAAAGGAAGGTCTCTGTCCCATCGCTAAGATTTCACCTGTTTTTGGATCAGCTACAATGGCGATGATTTTCTTTGGATTATATTCCTCAACTACCTTGTTCATAGCATCTTCTAGAAATGTTTGAATCTTCTTGTCAATCGTTAAGTAGACATCATTTCCGTTCTCAGCAGGGGTAACCTTCTGTTCACCGTTTGGAAGCAAATATCCCCATAAATCACTTTCGTAATTAATTTTCCCATCCTTGCCAGTTAACTCTTTATTTAATGTTTGTTCAATCCCCATTTTCCCGACGTAATTGTAGGTTCCATCCTTTTCATCAATTCTGTCAGCGTATCCAACTAGGTGAGAAGCAAAAATTCCATTCGGATAAAACCTTTTTGAGTCTCGTTTAAATGTAATCCCTGGAAGTTTTAAAGCTTCAATTTCTTTTTTTGTTTGGTGAGAAATGTCTCTTCCCGCTTTCCCAAATTCAACCTGAAACTGATCTTTAGTTAAAATACTATAAATCTTAGATTCTTCCATTTCGATAAACTTTGCCAATTCCCTTGCTGTTTTTTCTGGGTCCGTAACATGGTTCGGCTTTTTTGAATTCGTAGTCATCTTTTTATCTAAAATGGCAATCAATGTATAAGAAGTTGTATCCTCAGAGACCACTTCCCCATTTTTGTCATAAATCACACCTCTTACCGCTTCCAAATTCCCTGTTCTGCTGTATTTTTGCTGTGCTTTTGCTGCAAGCGGCTGGGAACCGACCTCGCCAGTAAATTGAATGGAAAAATACCTCAATAGCAATATAAAAAAGAGCAGGCCGAATAGTACAAACAAACCGGCTGCTCCGAAATTCATATATGGTTGTTTCTTGTTCATTTCTCGTGCACAACCTTGACGTTATTTTCGTTTAAAACAAGTCCCATTTGTTTTGCTTTTTCCCAAATCCGCTCATACGTACTAAGCTCACTTACTTGTACCTGCAGGTCATTGTTTACCTTTTCTAGTTCATTTATCGAAGTTTGAACTTCCTGAATATCCTTATTTACCTGGTAAATTTCTGCTTGATTCGAGATGAGGTTGACGGCACCAAAACAAACCAACCCTGTAAATACGATTCCGATTATTTTCTCCCCAGGTGTTAGCCAGTGCTTTTTTGTTTTTACAATAGTACGTTCCGGTACCTCTACTGTCCGTTCTACATGCTGCTGTTGCTGAAATTTCCTGGCAAGACTACTCATTCTTTCCCCTCCACATAATTTTTTTATAATTTTTCTGCAATACGAAGCTTTGCAGATCGGGCGCGATTATTATGTTCTAATTCTTCCTCTGATGGAAGAATTGGTTTTCTAGTAATTAACTTCATAATAGGTTTGAATTCCTCGGGAATCACAGGTAAGCCATGCGGTAAATCTGGAATTTCACTTGCTTTCTTAAAAGCAGCTTTACAAATCCGATCTTCTAATGAGTGAAAGGTAATAACACTTATCCTTCCTCCTGGATTAAGAATATCAATTGCTTTTTGCAAAGACTTCTCGAAAACAGCCAATTCATCATTCACGGCGATTCTTACTGCCTGAAAAATCCTCTTAGCTGGATGTCCGCCCTTCCTTCTTGCAGGGGCAGGAATCCCTTCCTTAATCAGGTCAACCAGCTCAAATGTGGTTTCAATTGGCTGTATCTCTCTTCTAGCCTCGATTTTTCGGGCAATTTGCTTAGAGAATTTCTCTTCACCATAGCGAAAAAAGATCCTGACCAAATCCTCGTAAGACCAATGATTAATAACATCGTATGCTGAAATTTGTGCTTCATTATCCATTCTCATGTCAAGCGGTGCATCATGATGATAACTGAAGCCTCTTTCCGGAGTATCTAATTGAGGAGAGGACACACCAAGGTCATATAAAACCCCGTCAACTTTCTCAATCCCTAGCTTTTCAAGTTCTTCCTTTAGGTATAAGAAATTGCTTTTGATTATTGTTAGTTGCTCACCATAGAGTGACAATTTCTCTTTTGCATGTGCAATAGCTATTTCGTCTTGATCGAAGGCAAACAATTTTCCGTTATCAGTAAGTTGTGAAAGTATCTGGGAACTGTGGCCTGCTCCACCTAAAGTACAATCAACATAAATGCCGTTTGGTTTAATATTCAATCCATTAACAGCTTCATCTAGTAACACAGTTGTATGTTCAAACATCATTATCACCTTTTCCAATCGAACGATATAAAACGGAGTTATAATAGAATAACTTGTCCATTATATATCAAAACCAATCATATTTTCTGCAATTTCGGCAAAAGAATCTTCGGACTGCGAGAAATAGTCTTCCCAAATCTGTTTGCTCCAAATTTCGATTCGATTGGAAACTCCTAAAACTACACATTCTTTTTCTAATTTTGCATACTGAAGCAATGGTGCCGGAATGTTAATTCTTCCTTGTTTATCCAGTTCGCTTTCTGTTGCACCAGAAAAGAAGAATCGGGTAAATGCACGGGCATCTTTTTTCGTCAGAGGCAGGCCTTTAAGTTTTTCTTCAATCAGTGCCCACTCTGATAATGGGTAACCAAACAAACATTGATCCAAACCGCGGGTGATGATAAACATCTCTCCAAGGTCTTCGCGGAATTTGGATGGCACAATCATACGGCCTTTAATATCAATGCTATGATGGTATTCACCCATAAACATACCCGGTACCCCCACTTTCTATATAAAATGTACCACATTCCCCCACTTTCCTCCACTTATTTTTTAATAATTCTTGGTTACTTGCGTAAATCCTTTTTTATCCAGAAATTTTTCATAAAAAAAAAGAAACTTCACCCTGGTGAAGTTCCTCAGAAAAAAAACTTCACCCTGGTGAAGTTCCTCAGAAAAAGAAACTTCACCGTTGGTGAAGTTCCTCAGAAAAAGAAACTTCACCGTTGGTAAAGTTTCTTAAAGTTTAATTACTTTATGCCGACCATCAAATTCAAATTCAAGTTCCATTAATTCTTTAATAAAATTATTTCCATACTGATTTAAATAATAGAATATATTCCACACTCGCTCTTGAGGGAAACCATCCGGACGCAAGGATAAATCAATACGGTTAAACTTACTAAGAATCACATCAAACTTTGACTTTACTGATTCTTCCAGCTTTGTTTCCATGTATCCAATTTGCTTTAAAAGATAGTTTTCATTTTTCTTTAATAACGGCAGCAAGCTTCTATCAAGCTCATGCGTTTTTGCTTCAATAAACTCATATTGCTTTAATAACTGTGATTTTAGTGAAGAGAATAGTTCTGAAACTTCTTTATCCTTTATGGACTCGAGAAATCGATTTCTTTCTTCAACACTTCCCTTGCTTAAAACCTCGGATAGTTCTAATTGCAGCTCATTTATATCACTTTCCACAGCTCTTTCCAACAGGGTAATGTTTAATCTTGGCACAATAGGCGGCATTTTTATATTAAAATGTTCAAAGACAAGCTTCAATTCAGCCCAATAAGCAATTTCGCCCGGTCCAGCAATAAAAGCTAGTGTCGGGAATAGCCACTCTTGCATTAATGGTCGTGTCACCACATTATTACTAAGTTTTGCAGGATCTTGGCAGGCAATTTCAATTAATTCGTCTTTTGTAAAGGAAACTGCACCACTTTTCCCCACAAAACGATTACTATCTTGATCAAATTCAAGTAAAATTCGTTCATTTGTTTTTGGATAGCAGTAAAAGATATTCGCCGCTCTTTCAGTTGAATCAATTGTGATTGGAAACCCATTTTTGCCGATTACACTTTGCTGTTCGAGTAAATAATTTGTAACTTCCCTATGGTGTTGAATTTGTTTAGAGAAGTTTTCTTTTTGCAAGAGACGGAAATTACTATCACCTGAATCGACTATTAATAAGCCAAAATCTTTAAAAAGTTCCATAACAATATTGGCAAAAAAGTCAACAAAGGTAGTTGAATTCAATAACGCTTCTTCAGCAAAACTAATTAATTGTTTTGTATGGTTCGTCTCCCCAAAATTTTCAATAAGATTACTTACCCATTCCCTACAAATTTCTTTATTCAGGTTAATATCCGAGACCATCTTCTTTTGTTTAACCTTTTCTGGGTAAGACCATTTGTCAACTCTTTGCTCTACCGGCATGAACACATGATTAACTTCATGAAAATCATGATCTTCTCCTGCTATCCAGAATACAGGCACAACGGGAGTTCCAAGCTGTTTCTCTTTTTCCTCAGCCAATTTAATAATTGAGATGATTTTATGTATTGAATAAAGAGGGCCGGTAAGTATTCCTGCTTGTTGACCACCAATGACAACTACACTATTCAATTGTTTTAGTTTTGCAAGCGAATTATTTACTGCCTCTGATGATGGAAAACGCTCCATAAATTTCTCAATGTGATCAGCTACTTCTTCACGTGGAAAGCTTCGATTACTTAATTCATCCAATCTTTTCTGATCTTCGGCAATGTCATTAAACCGATAATGAAAAAAAGACAAAATATCAGGAGATTGCTCTAGATAATTAGAAGCAAACCGGTTAGTTGCTGATAATGAGAGATTTAAAATCTCCATTTAAGTACTTCCTTTCTAATCAACCGTATTCATTCCATATGAGTATAACATCATCTATCCTAATAAAAAAAATCTTTGCTTAGGAAAATGTAAAAGTTACCGCACTCCGCAATATACCGAATAAAGTTAAGGATATATAAGCTAAAAAGAAGATAAGAAAATTAAATCTCCAAAAGCCTTTAAACACCTTCGTAAAGATAATTTCACCCTTTATTCTCCAATGTATTACCACAAAAACCATTGCAATGATAATTAATATTAGCAGAATCCACCAGAAAAATGATTTCCCCCAGATGGTAATTAATAAAAAATGAACGGCCAAGATAAATAAAACATTTGAGTAGTCCAAGGCTTTATGAAAAGACTTTCGAGCGTTTTTGGTAATTAGCTTATTTATTACAAAGATGATGAAAAACCCAAGTAGAGGTACTGTTAAAAATATAGTGATGATTGATGAGATAAATGAATTCAATTAACTCCCTCCCTAGCCTTTTCTTTCCCTTTTAATAAATAATAGTAATTCTCAATATTTATTGCCGGCTTTTGTTGTTTATTTGCTTCATTTAACAAAAAGCCAAGAATCGCGTCTACCTCAGTCCTTCTTCCTGCCTCCAAATCTTTTAGCATTGAAGACTGATTTTCACCTGTTTTTTTACAAATTCTAATCATATCTCTAAACTTCCTAATAGGATCTTCTAAATTTAATATAGAAGAGATTTCAAGGAATAGTTTTTTTACGGCAGCAAAATAGAAAGTGTTTGTAATTAATTCCCCGTTTTTGACCTGAAGAATTGCTGTTAAGGGATTTATTACTGCATTGGCAATTAATTTATTTACCATCATTTGATAATAATTGTCTTTTATCGTAATAGGAAAATCTATATGTACGCACGCTTCCGCAAACTCCAATAAGATTTCTGGTTTACCTTTATATAGAGCTGCATTGACTGCTCCTTCACCATTGTGCCGTACCGTATTTGAATTCACCTTGCTTGCTCCCTGCTCAACGGACCCCACAAGAATGGCAGCGGCATCAATTTTTTCAATTAATGTTAAATGACTCATACCGTTTTGTAAAAATAATAGATTTTTAGGGCTGCAATCGAAATTCCTGAAATGGTCAATAATAGATTGAAGTTGATATTGTTTTACCGCAATAATCGTTAATTCTTCAGTACCCTTCCACATTGAAATTGGCAAAGCCTTAACGCTGACTCTCCTTTGAGTCCTTCCCTTTTGAAGGATTATTCCCTTTTGATTGATTACTTCTGCTTGTTCACATGTCCTTGTATAAAGTGTTACAGAAAAAGCCTTAGCCAAGTAAGAAGCGAATAATAATCCTATCGAACCAGCGCCAATAATGCCAATATTATTCATAATACCCACCCATTTTTATCTATTTTATTAATATTTTAGCAGATACTAGTTTGTAAGTCTGTCCTAAAAAAGAAAAAAAACCATTTCAATTATTAGTGAAATGGGGCTTTTAGATTATAATGAAAATATCCATTTTTTTATTTTTCCCCTTATGTTTACACGTTTTACTACCCGAAAGTTTAGAAAACGCTTACCTTCAAGCAATTATTTAAAGAATTTTTCGTGTATTTGTTATATAATATATATTAATTCATTCTGAATAATCTCTTTAATCCCATTCCATATTATTCAGCAAGCAAGAAATGAATATATACAGTTAATATACAAATTAATTCTTAGGGGGCTTAATTATGGTAATGAAGGTTGAAAAATTAAAGGTAAATTTTAAAACACTAGAGGAATTTAAAAAATTTAAAGAATATGGAATCCAGGAGCTTTCTATGCTCGAGGATTTAGAAGCAAATATGGTTGATAATGATAGCGACTCCCCTTTTTACGGGATATATTTCGGAGACAAACTAGTAGCCCGTATGAGTCTATATCAAATAGACTCAAAGTTTGATCGATACTTCTATCCTCCACAAAATTATTTAGAATTATGGAAGCTTGAGGTCTTACCAGAATATCAGGGCAAGGGGTATGGGAAAACACTAGTAGAGTTTGCTAAAGGCTTGGGCCTCCCAATTAAAACGAACCCAAGAGTACAATCAAGAAACTTTTGGGAGCATATGAACTTTACAAATGTTGAATACGACATGGAACGCGACCGTGGTGAAAATCCACTTGTCTGGTATCCAGAAGGTGTAGAAGCACAACATCATGAATAAGTAAGCGAAAGCGCCTTGCCCAGAGGCGACAGGCATAAGACGAGCCGGCGAGAAGGTTGGTCTTTACCTTCTTGGCGGATTGGCTTATGACCCCGAGCCTCTAGGCGCAGCAGCTAGACAGATAAAGTAAAAAGCGGACATATTGTCCGCTTTTGCTATTTTTCAACTCTTTCAAGGTTTCCGTTTTTATCCATTTGGAATTTTACTTTTTGTTGTCTATCTTCTTCTTGCAAGACAACCATTTTTCTTGCTCTTTCCATAATTTCAATTAAAGAGCGGTAGTCCTCCTCGATTGCTTTTAGGTTTTTTGATAATCTTTCATTTTCCGCTGCAAGCGAATAAGATTTTTTTTCAAGATCTTTTATTTTTTGAATAGACTTCTCTTTCGCCTCCTCGATGATTGACGCAGCAGAAGCTTTCTTATGAAGGTCTTCTAAGAAGTGCAGCACGGATTGGAATGTAACTCCTTCACTTCTAGCTGAAATATGTGATGTTGTCTCTTCATTGGTAAACTCTTTTTGATAATCTTTTTCTGCAGGCACGACCTGTTTTTTTAATTCTTTCCGCTGTTTTTTTGCCAGTTCAATTCCTGATTTATATTGCTTCCTTACAAACGAGTTCCAGCGGAATCCGCAGGCAGCGGATGTCCGAGACAGCTGTTTTCCAACTTCTTCAAATGCTTGGAGCTGTGTCCCGCCTTCTCGAATATGTCTTAACACAACTTCAGCAAGCAATAAATCTTCATCTTGGGACCATGCATCTTGGCGAGTAGGTGACATCAGTAAATCCCTCCTAGTGTTTTTATTGATACATATGCATCTACTAGAAAAGATAGACTGATAAACAGATTGTCTTTATTCTTATTTCTGTGTTTTTTTACTAATAAAGTTTTGGACATATCTATGATGGTTCTCGCTTTCCCATAAAACACTACAATTACTGACCTCTTCTTCTATTCTTTCTCGAAGCTTACTTTCCTTCCATTTTCGAATCCACATCATTTTATACGATTCTAAAACACTTAATTCAACAGCTAACAGTTTCTCCAAATAAGCTTCGCAGGATGATATTGGGTCACTTGAATAAATCAGGTCTATAAAACCGACTTCTTTTAAATATTCAGCAGTTTGAATATCTGCTTCCATTAAAAGCTTCATACTGCCTGCAGCTGGTAGTTTTTCTGCTAAAATCGTGCCCCCGCCCCAACCAGTGGTAATAGCTTGTTTACCTTGAACAAATCCAGCTTTTACCCCTTTTCTTGCTAAACGGAAATCACATGCAGCAGCCAACTCACATCCTCCACCGATGGCCGTACCATTTATAAGAGCAATTGTTGGTTTCGTCATTGTCAATATCGAAATAAGAATATTGGACATTTTTGAAAGCATTACATAGGCCTCTTCTTTTGTTTTAAGCTGATGGAATACAGATAAGTCACCGCCTGAACAAAAAGCTCGGTCACCTTCCCCTGTAATGACAAGCGCTTTAATCGATGGGTCTTCAGCTAATGAAATTGCTTCTGTTAATCCATGCATGACATCATAATTAATCGCATTTCTTTTATCACTTCTTGTGATTGTAAATATTAAATAACCACTATCTCTTTTCTCAATGAAATAGGACAAGCAGCTTCCACCTTTCTCTCCTGTTTGTATGTATAAAAATTCTCAGGTAACGACAAAAGCACAAGGGCATTTTGCGCCTTGTGCTTTATCCTAATGGAAATTAGTCGTTAACAACGTCTTTTCCCTTGTATGTTCCGCAAGCTTTACATACGCGGTGTGAAAGTTTCATTTCACCACAGTTTGGGCAGCTTACCATACCAGGTACGTTTAATTTAAAATGTGTACGACGTTTTCTTTTTACAGTTTTAGAAGTCCTTCTAAAAGGTACAGCCATTCTTCCCACCTCCTTAAAGAGTATTAAGAAAGTAATGAAGGCCAGGAATGCTGGTTCTTCACTTTGCTTCTTGTTTTGCGATTATGATTCGGAAGAAGAATTGTTTTTGTCAAAAAACTTTGCAAGACCTGCTAGTCTTGGATCAATCTTCTTGGATTGATCTTGATCATGAACAACTTCCCAGTCCTTACCGGATTGTGGTGCAGCATCTTCATGATTAACATCCTCACAGAACACCTGCATTGGAACTTCTAGTAAAAGGATTTCTCTAATGACTGGCATTAGATCAATTACTTCCCCTTTTACTTGATATACTTCCTCTTCAGTTTCATATTCTGAACCTTGTAAGAGGAAAGTTTCAGTTGTGTCGACATTAATCGGAAGTTTTACATCCACTAAAGTACGAGAACAAGGCAAGATTAAATAACCTTCTATTTTCAAATGAAATGTTACTTTTGTTGAATCAATGTCACCCCGACCTGTAATATGCATCGGAGAAACTTCACGAATCGATGGATCCGTTTCAATAATTTCATCAACTCTAATCGTATCATCAATCAGAAAATCCTTGTTTCGATATTTTTGTAATTGGCTTAATGTCCATTTCAATTGAATCACCCCAAGGCAACAAAGGTAATTATAGCCTTCGATTAAATTTTTGTCAATGTTTTTTCTTTACACCTAAAACGTAATATTTCATTTTACTTTTTTCCAAAACACTTTCTTCATACTAGCTTACCCAGTTCGATCATATTACAATCCCTGCTTACCATTATTATGAACTAATATCTTATTATGGTAATTTTTGCTATAATACGATTACTGTAAAAAATACCATGATATTCTAATAATAAGGAGATATCTAATCATGAAAGCTGTTGGTGTAATTGTTGAATATAACCCTTTTCATAATGGACATGCCTATCATCTACAAGCAGCAAAGGAAACAGCTCATGCTGATCTTGCTGTAGCTGTTATGAGTGGGAATTTTCTTCAACGCGGTGAACCTGCTCTTGTTTCTAAATGGTATCGAACAAAAATGGCACTTCTTAGCGGTGTTGATATCGTCCTAGAACTTCCTTATCAATTTGCAACTCAAAAGGCCGAAACCTTTGCAAATGGTGCAGTCTCGGTTCTAGATGCCATTGGGTGTCATTCACTTTGCTTCGGCAGTGAAAGCGGTGATATCTCTACCTTCCAACAAACAGTCGATTATATGGATTTGCATAAAGATTGTTTAGATGAAAAAATAAAAATGAATATCAAAACAGGTGTAAGTTTCCCTAAAGCATTATCGTTGTCTTTTCAGTCAATGTCAAGTACTGAAACCCTATTAAGTTTAGATAAACCAAATAATATCCTTGGTTTTCATTATGTAAAAGCTCTAAAAAGGCAAAAAAGTTCAATCGTTCCACTTACGATAAAGAGAAAAAATGCCAATTACCATGATGAACACTTTGCCACTGAAACCATTGCTAGTGCGACAAGCATACGAAAAGCACTCTTTACTTCTAAAGATAATAATACCATTGAACAATATGTACCAGATACAACAAGCGCACTGCTCAAAGAGTATCTGAATGAATATGGGAGTTTTCATGAATGGGAAAATTATTGGAGTTTTTTACGTTTTCGCCTGCTCCATAGCAGTCCAGAAGAGCTGAGAGAAATTTACGAGGTTGAAGAAGGAATAGAAAACAGATTAATAGCAGCAGCATTAGAGTCCTCTACCTTTAAAGAATTTATGGAAAAAGTAAAAACAAAGCGCTATACCTGGACTAGACTTCAAAGGATATGTGTCCATATCTTAACCAATACCAAAAAAGCAGAAATGAGCGGTACTCTAGAAAAAGCTTCTTATTTAAGACTATTAGGGATGACAAAAAGAGGAAAAGAATACTTAAATAAAAACAAATCACAATTTAAACTTCCGCTTATTTCCAAATTATCAGCATATAAAGAAAACGATATTTCACTTGATATTAAAGCATCACGAGTTTATTCTTTTGGGTTAGCACAACAATATGGGAACATCCTTTTACAACAAGAATTTAAACAACCACCTATATTTGTACAATAAGAAAGATGATGCCATGAGGCACCATCTTTCTTATTTCATAGGTAATTTCTGCAAGTAATTAATCGCATCATCAATTAGGTCTACCGGGACAATTTTCATTTTTGAATCAATTTCATTTGCTGTCTTAACCGCCAAGTTGTAATTGGAATCACTGATTCCCTTTTCATTAGGAGCAAAAAATATTTCTGCTCCTGCTTTGTCAGCAGCAACAATTTTTTGGTCAATCCCCCCAATAGGTCCAACGGCTCCTTTGGAATCAATGGTCCCTGTTCCTGCAATTTTGTAGCCTTTCGTAAAGTCCGCTTCCATTAACTGATCATAGATTTCTAATGCAAACATCAATCCTGCCGAAGGTCCGCCAATCTCGTCGGTCTTAACGGATACTTTTGGATTCACAATAATTTCCTTATCATCAACCAAAGAAATTCCAATACCAACCTTCTTTGGATCCTCTTTGAAAGCTTGAAGCGTTACTTTTACCTTTTTGGTTTTATTATTCCTTTTAATCGTTAATTCTACTTGATTGCCAGCCTTTTTACTGCCAACATAATCGATAAAACTTTCAGAGGATTTAAATTTCCCACTATCAACCTCAATGATACGATCGCCAGGAAGTAATTTTCCTTCTGCAGGCATATCAGGTACTACCTGAACAACGTAGACACCCTTATACTCGTATTCGACTGGATAACCGGCCTTTTTATATGCTACTTCAATTGCATTCAGCTTCGAACCTGCCATCATATGAAGCTGTCTGGCGTTGTATTCATCTTGCGTTTCCTTTTCATGTAAAATGGCATCTATCGGGTAGAGTTCAACATAATCAAATAGCATAGCTTCCGCATACGAATAGATATTGGCTTTTCCCATTCTTACAGTTGTAAGCATAAAGCTACCTTTACCTTCTTTACGATCCTCTACTTGAATGATGGGGGCTAGTTCTTTTGCTATACCTGGTTTTGATACATAATAAGGCAAAGAATAAAATATGCCCGCAAACATCAGCAATGCTATAACAATGGAAGAACCTACAAATATTTTTCTTCTCATAGCATTTTACCCCTTCCATCCCTCTATCACATTTTTTATTTGTTCTATTTGTTTTTTTGCTTCTTCTTCTCCAAGAGTAATGATTTCGTCAATATTTGTAAATGCACGGGAGCTATATTCTTCAACTGGCGGACGAATCATGATATCAGAAGCAATCTCACGATTAATAAGAATTTCTGTTTGCATAATATCAATACTCTGCATAATAACATCATAAATAGAGGTGATTTCTGCATTACGCTTGACCCTCGATACGTCAACCGCAATCACAATATTAGCACCCATTTCTTTCGCAACGGATACCGGAACCCTGTCAGACACTCCACCATCCACTAGGATTCTTCCATTGTATTTTTCAGGGACAAAAATTCCAGGGATAGATATACTTGCTCTGACAGCCTCCGCCACGGGACCTTGCTTAAACACTACTTTTTCACCAGTAAGTAAATCGGTTGCTACGATTCCTATTGGAATGGATAAATCCTCAATATTTTTACCGTGTGTAAAAACCCTAATGAAATCCTTCACCCTTTTTCCTGCAATAAAGCCCATTTTCGGAACAGTAAAGTCTAAAAAATATTTTCGTTTAAATGCTGTTGATAATTTATATAAACGTTCAATTTCAAGACCTGCCCCATAAAAGCTGCCTACTAGTGCTCCCATACTGCTGCCGGCAATTATATGAATAGGAATTCCAGCTTCCTTCAAAACTTTAATGACCCCTAAATGGGCAAATCCCCGTGCTCCGCCGGAACCAAGTGCTAATCCTATCTTAGGACGCTCCATAGCCTTCCCTCCTTTTCATAAGCTTTATAAGCATATGACAAAACAAAATATGTTAGGAGAAATCTCGTTCAATCTTATGGTCTAAATTAGCGTTCTATGAGTATATTTGTGTTATATAGGACAAGGCCTGAGTGATAAACAAAATAATAATCCTTATTTTAACATTATTTATTTATACAGTATAACAAAACCCTCGGAAGGAGGCTCTTTCTTTGTTTCAATCAAAAATTAAAACAATATTTTTATCTATTTCCGCAATCATTTTAGCTGGTTCCATGATTGCATATCCTAAGGAGTCCTTTGAAGCCTCCATCCGTGGACTCACTATGTGGTGGGAAATTGTTTTTCCTTCATTGTTACCGTTTTTTATCGTATCTGAAATGTTAATTGGTTTTGGGGTAGTCAAGTTTATAGGTGTCTTATTAGAGCCGCTCATGAGACCTTTATTTAGAGTTCCTGGTGTAGGCGGGTTTGTTTGGGCAATGGGAATGGCTTCTGGATTTCCAGCAGGTGCTAAGTTGACTACAAGACTGCGCCAGGAAGGTCAGTTAACCCAAATTGAAGCAGAAAGGCTTGTTTCCTTCACAAACTCCTCAAATCCATTATTTATCTTCGGTGCGGTTGCAGTTGGTTTTTTCCATAACCCAAATTTAGGAGTCATTTTAGCAATGGCCCATTATTTAGGAAATATTTGTGTGGGTCTAATGATGAGGTTTTATGGCAGGGAAACACCCGAAAAAACGAAGGACAAGCAAGGAAAATTTATACTAAGATCTGCTTTCTCAGCACTCCACCAAACTAGAATAAATGACAACCGTCCCATTGGCAAACTTCTAGGCGATGCCGTAAGTTCTTCCATTCAAACTTTGCTAATGGTTGGTGGATTCATTATTTTATTTTCAGTGATCAACAAGCTTCTCTTTCATTTACATATTACTGCTGCGCTCGCAAAATTATTTGATCTTGCTCTATCATCATTATCATTTCCTGATATGCTTAGCATTCCATTCATTTCAGGATTATTTGAAATTACAATGGGTAGTGATTTAACAAGCCGGGTCGGGGACGCTACTTTACTCCAGCAAGCGATTATTACAAGCTTTATCCTAGCTTTTAGCGGTTTTAGTGTTCAAGCACAGGTAGCCAGTATTTTAGCTCAGTCTGATATTCGCTTTAAACCTTTCTTTTTTGCGAGAATTGCACAAGGGATATTCGCGAGTATATTTGCTTTTATTTTGTGGAAACCAATCTATGTTCGGTTTTATCAAACAGAACAGCCATCTAATGCAATCCCGGTTAGTTTTTTTGAAGAAGGTACATGGCTGCATACTTTATACCATAAAACAATTGAACTTGGCCCAATCATTACCATTCTTTCATTATCAATATATGTTTTGCTCTTATATTTTCATTCAGTAAGAACATCAAAAAAGCCTTAGGTTTCCCTGAAGGCTTTTTACGTTATCTATTAAATTTTTTATCTAGTGCACTCTTTACAACAGGTGGTACAAGCTCTGAAATATTTCCATTGTACTTTGATACTTCCTTAACAATGCTAGAGCTTAAGAATGAATATTGGCTATTAGTCATAATAAAAAAGGTTTCAATTTCATCATTTAGAACTCTGTTCATGGAGGTTATTTGCATTTCATATTCAAAGTCTGAGACTGCACGTAAGCCGCGAATGATAGCATTCGCTTTAACTGACTTAGCATATTCAACAAGGAGTCCAGAATGTTCATCGACCTTCACATTTGGAAGATCCTTTGTTACTTCTTTTATTAGACTCATCCGCTCCTCGACACTGAAAAGCGGGTTTTTTGATGAATTATTCATGACGCTCACATAGACCATGTCAAATACCTTTGCGCCTCTTCTGATGATATCTAAATGACCAAACGTGATTGGATCAAAACTCCCAGGACAAACAGCAATACTAGCCACAAAAGACTCCCCCTTATTCCTCACTATGCTGTGAATAAATTGTTATCGCAATAATTCCATACTTTTCATGCTTATATTGTGAAAACTCCCCTGCACTTACGGGTAATTCAACATCATGACTATGTTCGCAGATTATGTACCCGCCATTTTTTAATAACCTATATTCCGAAATCTTTTGCATTAAACTGAGTAACTGCTGCTTTTTATACGGCGGGTCTAAAAATATGTAATCAAAGTGAATTTCCCTTTTTACTAAGGCTTTTAATGCTCTGTCTGCATCATTCCGATACACTTCCACCTTATCCTCCATCTTACATGCGTGGATATTCTCATGGATTGTTTGAATTGCCTTGGCATCACGGTCTACAAAAATGACTTTTTCTAGACCTCTGCTTAGCGCTTCCAATCCTAACCCACCGCTGCCAGCGAAAAGGTCCAGTCCTATTCCACCTTCAAAATATGGTCCAATCATATTAAATAAGGCTTCTTTTACTTTATCAGTTGTTGGTCTTGTTGTATTTCCGGGAACAGCTTTTAAGGCTCTACCTTTACAAACTCCTGAAACGACTCTCATTAATTATCACCACAATTTTTTCTATATTCTATTTTTAACATTATCCTATCATAATTGAATAAACTAGCCAACTTGTCGGATTATTTTACGAAAAATTATTTTACATACGTATAAGCTTGATAGTTGTGGAAATAATGTAATTAACAACATCAATTCGAGGATGTTGTTGCCAACCGCGGAGAAGACTTACGTTTCCCCATAAGTTCTTCCTCCGGTTTCTCCTCTCCCTTTGCCTTCTATCCTTTATCGAGGATGTAGAAGGACCCTGCAGATGAATGTCTGCAGGGTTTTTTCTTTTGTTTAAAGCTTTATATCCCAAAATATGATAAAGTATGGAATAAATTCTTAAACAAAAGGAGAGTTTTCTTTGATACAACGCTTTATTGAACTAGGCGAGGGTTATTCGGATATATATGAGTTACTTGAACTAGCAAAGGCTAATCAACGCCGGCTTCTTCATATGATGGCATTTCATACAGAAAAGAATGAAAAGCAAGTGACATCTCTAGCAGTCGTTTTGCAGCTCACAGATCCTGGAAAATTCCAAGCACTTTATATTTGCCGTGAAGGTATCCCTAATCCAAACTTTACTCCAAATAAAAGATATGATTTATTTCAGCAGACTGCAGAGGAACTTGGAAAGATAATTATTCAGCTTTCCGTTAAACCCTCAACAATATTTCATGAGAAAGACTTGTACTATCAACATTTAATTGCAATATTAAGATTAAATCATTATATAAAGCCTCTTCATTAAAAAAAAGCGGAAGCGCCATAGGGCCTTCCGCTTTCTTCTTATATTCCCATTTTATAATCATACTCTTTTGCTTTATCTGGTGCTGCATTTTCAAATTCCATCTTTAAGAAAGGCTTATATGACGGTTCCACTTTCTTAACAAATGAAAAGGAATTTATTTTTTCCATAATCACTTCAAGTTCATCTTGATTACAATAAAGTACAACATATTTTAATTTTTTTGAAACGTAATGAACATTCCCAAAACGTCTTAACATCTTTGCTTGCTTTAAGGAATAAAGCCAAATAACCAATCCTTGCCTTTGAACGAACATACTTATTTTCCCCTTCAATAAACCATCATTTTAATAAGTCTAGCATATTAAAACACTCTTTTTCAATTCAAACTTTACTGATGATTCGGTAATTTTACCCAAAACACCTAAGGATAATGGTGATTCATATGGATTTAGAGCCAATCTGGCAGTTATTTATAAAGAAACTCTCATCGAACAAGTGTATTACAAATGTACATTGGAAAAAAATAACTGGAATTCCGTTTTTATATATTATCATAACACCCAATTTTCCACAGCGGACTCTTGAGGAATTCATTAACAAGTGTTCCGTTGTCGCAATGAAGGGTCACCGATTGCACAGTGAAACAATTTTCGTGCGTCAGGATGGCATGCTTTTGGTTTATCGACACCGGTTTTATGTACCTCAAGAAAAAATGTTTTGCTGCGGGAACCTATGTGTTGATTGTACACGGTTAAATGGATAAGAAAAAATCGGCTTAATATTTCATTAAGCCGATAACTTTAAGCAGAGCACCCACAGCTTCCACCGCCACCACAGCCTGAGCCGTGAGAACCTGTATCAAAAAATGGATTTCCTGAAGGAACTTTTATATGTTGGGAAACTGCACCGCCGACAAACATACTAATTTCATCCAGTAGACTTTGCAGGTCATTTTCCGCTAATTTAAATTCAGCCACATGTGAATCTAAGTCCATATCCCGTTTATATTCACGAATTTGACTCATTATCCTCTTATAATCCGGATGGTATTTGCCAAACCGCTGCACCTCTTCATAAAGCTCCTTAAGGTTTACAAAACGGTTAATCTTCTCTTGCGTTTCCTTATTCGTCTGCATCTTATATAGGCAAATGTGATATTGTTCTACAATATCAGATTCTAAAACCATTTGTGCTAATTCCTCAGCATATTCTAATAGTTCTACTCTTTCTGATGTAGCAAGCATGTACGCCCACCTCCATTCACATTTTAACATGAATGTAAGCTGAAAGTGAAATAAACTATTACTTAGGGATATTTACCAAGAACTCACTCGTTAATCCATACGATTTGTTATGTAAATCTACAACCTCCAGTTTAACCTCATGTTGCCCAGGAGGAAGACCTTTAATGATAAAGGCTGCTGCGTTTACTTCCTTCGTTCTTTTCCCATCTACCCAAATTACCATCTTACCTACCTTCTGACCCTTATGATCTGATTGCCTAAAACTAATTCCAGATAAAATACACTCAACTAATACATCTTTGCCATTTGTTTTGGATTGAACAAAAAACGTGGGGGTCTTGTCCGAATCTGCACTGAATACCTGTGAAACATTTGAAGCTTGAAAACCAGAAAGGATACTAACTAAGAATATAGAAAGAATGGTCAATTTTATGCACTTTTTCAATTCCATCACTCCTTTTACCTGTATTGTTTGCCTCGTTTATTTATTTTACTCTTTACTCATGTTTCAACGAAAAAGGACCACTAACTAAGTGGTCCCTCATCAATCTTGATTTTTCATAGATTGAAGCATATAAAACATCATGGATGCCATTTGTACATTATTTGTAAATTTCTCAACCTTGTGTGGAATGGTTTTTTTATAGTAATTAAGTGACTCAATTTCTAAAGTCTGCAAATCATAGGGGTTCCTAGATAGCTTTCGATACCACAGCGGCTGTTCTCGTATAAATTTTTTTAATTCTTTTTGGCGATTTAAATATTCGAATACATCTCTTCTCATAGAAATTTTCCCCTCTGTTAGTCTTTACGAAATGAAAAAGGATGTTTTGGTTCAACTTTTAATGGGGTCTGTTTAGGTTGACTCCCCTGAAATTGGGAAATTACGCCTTGAATAGCCCCCAGCGCTTGACTTAAGTTATTTACATAATGCTGAATTTGATTCGGATCCATTTTTTGTACGGTACCTAAGATTGTAGATATCCAGTCATTTTTTTTATCCTCTTCCTTTTCAGCACTAGGACTAGTTTTAACCCCTATTGTCTCCCAACGATTATCTTCTTCTCCAAGTAGATACCAATCTTCATATAACTCCTGCCAAGTTGAATTTCCATTCCGTACTTCCTTAATTAACGCCGGGTTATTTTTCACAAATTCTTTAAATTTAATCACGGAAGGATGTAATTCTTTTTGCATAATACTTCACCCCTGCCCAAATCCAATGTGCCTATTATACGATATGTGTTAAATTAAAAATTGTGAAAAAACTACTTGCTGTAAAAATAATATTTATAATGGTAAGATGACTTCAGAATGAGTAACGAGAGAGGGAGAAAACATGAAAGACGCACTACATCAATTATTAAACAATTGTATTGAAAATGGATCTAAAGAAGAATTACATGCACTAGCCTATTTATTAGAAGGATTTCAAAAGAAAATCGATAAAAAGTATTCACAATATATTGATGGGCTGCTCCATATGGAGAGAAAAATAGATAAGGAAAAGAAAACATGTGAAATCACGGTTCCATTAAATGCGGTTTGGAATAATTCATTAGATATGGTTCATGGAGGAGTCACGGCCACTTTACTTGATACTGTCATGGGGACTGTAATAAATGCCATCCTTCCAGAAGGTTTTGGAGCAGTAACAAATCAACTGAATATCCATTATATTGCTCCTGGAATCGGCGATTCCCTACATTGTAAAGCTGAAATTATTCATCACGGAAGCAAGACAGTTGTCATTTCAGGAGAAGCATTCCGCTCGGATGGGAAAAAAATAGCACATGCAACCGGAACATTTTTTATTATTCAAAAATAGGGTAAATGAGGAGAAAGAACAATATGGTTACTGCGGTTGTCATTCCCATACTTTGCCTTTACTTCTATTGGATTACTAGAAAAGAAATGAAACTAAATGATAGTAAGTGGCTAGCATCCGCTGTAGTAGCAAAAGAAGCGGTTCTGACCGGTGAAATTAAAAGTATTAACCAAGAAAAACAACGTTTTTATTATCATCGGTACATACTTATTTATGAACTTACACTCCAAACCGAAACAAAATTAATAAAAGCAAAAAAAATAATCCCAATCAGAAATAATATTGAAATTGAAATTGATACCTTTTCGGTTGGTGATGTAATAAGAATATATGGCAGCTGGGAAAGAAATCATTTTCATTTTAACGAATACCAACTGGTACATATAGATAAAAAGGAAAAAGGTGACTAATTAGTCACCTTTTACTTTTTATCTAATCCTCTGATTTTTGAATAAAGTTTTGTGTATAATATTTTTGATATACTCCAACACCTAGATGAGTGAAATCATCATTCAATAATGACTCCCGGTGACCTTTACTATTTAACCAGCCCTCAGCCACTGCAGGGCCATCTGTGTAATTAGCAGCAATATTCTCGCCAGCAGACTTATAGGGAACACTTGCAGCCTCTAGTCTATCGGAAAGACTGCCAAACTTCTTAGAGGTATGGGAGAAGTCATCGTTGTCTGACATATCCTTACTATGACCATAGGCTACTGCTGAAGTCTCCTCATCCCATTTTAAACTGTTTACATTATGCCTTATCCGCATTACATTGGTAATATCAAGTATTTCTTTTTCTGTTCCTTCCTCAATGACTCTCCACATCTCATCACTAGGCTCAAGCGCTTCAATTAATTCACCGCTATAGACTAGTTCATAGGGCCGCTGTTTAATTAAGGTTTCATCGTTCAAAAAGCGTACACTTGAAAGGCTGCCAGTAAATTGGTCTATATATAATTGGACGTAAATATCTCCCAATTTTATTAATGGTCGAATATTCAAATCAGTATCATTCAATTCAAAACGATATGAATTCCCCTTAAACTCAATATCTATATTTGTATCAACAGACTGCGTATTAAAAATTTCTTCAATTGGCTGTCCAATTTTAAAAGGCGAAACATCCAAATTATCACCTATTGCATATACCGTTACCACTTTGTTATTCAACACACCAACTTGTACATAACGGGAGTAGTCAGTATTATAAATATACCATTGATAACCATATAAAGATTCATCGATTCTTTGTGGTTCACCTAGGATTCCTTTTATATAGGTGAGTTCTTGACCAATTAGTAAGCCCAAACCACTGTTTGGACGTTCACTAGAAGTTTTCTCCTGAATATCTTTTCCCTGATTTTGATATAATGATTTATTCATTTCTAACGAATGTTCATCAGTGATTAAAACTTCATTATCTCCATTTTCATTAATACTTACATAAAAACCAATTGTCACGAAAATAGACGCCAGGATGAGGATTCTGAAGAGAGTACGCAGTTGTATTCACCCTCTCTATTACATTTCATTCATAATATGCTTTATTTTAATAATTATATCACCATTATCATTGTAAGTAATAGAGAATATTAAACCTGTCAGAAAAATAAAATTTATATAAAAAAACAGATACACCATTTAGATGTATCTGTTCTTTCTATTAGTGTTGTACCCCATTATAATTTTGCTCTGAGATTTCTGTAAGTGCTTCTTTCGCTTGATCATCAGTTAATTTTCTAATTGCAAAATCTCCCAGAGAAACAATACCAATTAATTTATCCCCTTCGACAACAGGCAGCCGGCGTATTTGGTGCTCAGCCATTAAATTCGCTGCTTCCTTGCTTGTAGCGTCTGCAGATATTGTTACAAGTTTACTACTCATAATATCTTCGACTTTTGTTGAACCTGGGTGTTTTTCAGCCACGCCTCTTACTACGATATCGCGGTCAGTAATCATACCAACAAGCTTATCCTGGTCAACAATGGGGATAGCTCCAACATTTAATTCTTTCATCTTGACTGCTACTTCAAAAACATTATCCAACAAAGTACAACACTCTACATCACCTGTCATAATATCACGTATCTTTTCCAATTCTACGCCCCCAGTTTTACATAGTTTTTCTTTAACATTTTCTTATGTTTACCAAAAAGGAAAGATATATTCGATGATGTTTACATTGCAAGTTCAAACATTTTCAACTATTATTAAATTGAATTAATTTGCTTAAGTTAGGCATTGTTTCTAGGAGGGACTATTTATGAAATTCGAAAATACTGGCTATGAAAAGATGAAAGCTGATTTAAACCGTTTAGATGATGTAATGCTTGAGTACGGTTTAGTTCGAGAAGGTCAGTGGGATTACGACCGTGTTACATATGACCGAAAGTTTGAGTTAAAAGAAGGAACATTTTACTTACGAGTACAAGGCCATGCTGTAGAAGGAAATGTTGATTCTAATAAGGCAGTTATCGAGTTAATGACTCCATTGTTAGGAAAACATTATTATCCTCATGGAGTAGAATATGGTGAAGGGGAAAACTTCCCAACATCACTAGTAAATCAATGCAAGAAAATTCTTGAGGGTATCAAAACAGAAGTTGATAAATTTGCTTTATAAGCAAAAAGACGCATGAATCTTCATGCGTCTTTTTTTATTTAAAAGAAATCATAAAAATATGGCTTAGTTATAGGAAATAATACTTCTAATGCAGCAATTTCTGTTTCATGACCTTGGATGTAACCTAGATCAAATAATTCAGCAGGCCGTTTGTAACCAAATAGTAACGCGGTCAATGAATTAATATCTAATCTTACACCTCTTTTAGGAGGTTGAACACAATTACTTCCTTGCTTTTCTTTATAGACTTTTACTTCACCATCACTAAGGAGATAGGTGCCATTGTTCCAAGGCGCATATTTATCTTCAAGGTGCAGGAATACCTTATTCGTTATGTTATTAAAAGGATATTTATTTAGGCATTGCTCAGCATCGACAACTCGTGCCATAAAATACGGAGAAACCTCCATCTTAACTTTTGGTTGATGTAAGATAAATGGTAAAAGCTCATGGTTAGAAGTTAGAATGCTGACGGTATCAACCATAGAGTCGTGCTGACAAATAAAATTCCACAATCCATGCCTCGCCTCTCTATTTAATGCAACAAACTCTTCAACTTCCATTTTCCGGTCTTTTACTACAAATAAGAGATACCCTATCGCTTCATCATTTTTATTGTAATAAACTGCAATCTGACCCTCACCATAAATATAATTCTTCCACCACGATGTCTCACGAACAAGCATCCCCATATAATTATTACTATACTGAGCATAAACGGCTTCTATATCAGAATGATGGTTTTCTTTCGTAAACCGTTTAATGGAACCAGGTTGAATTTCTAAAAACATAAGATCCCTTTTCTCAATAAGCAGTTTCTTATTTTCAGTAAATACTTCCCAGCCAAATTTTCGGTAAAAGCCAATATCAAAGGGGTGTAAAAGTGAAACAATCTGCTCCTCTTGAACCATTCTTTCTAATGCTGTAATGATTAAATTTTTCACATACCCGTTTCTTCTATATTCAGGATATGTCGCTACCCCTGCGATTCCACCCATTTTCCATTGTTTATCCTTCATATTAATATGGTAAGGAATTATATGAAGCTTAGCTACAAGACTATTATCCTCCCAGGCTCCTATTACGGTATGTTGTTTTAACATTTCAAGTCTTTGTGCTACGCTGTCCTCTGGTACTTTGTATTGAAAAGCATACATTGATAGCTTAAGTGATTCTAAATAATCCTTTTCCTTTAATTCTCCGATTTCCAAATCCATCACTCCCTTTATTAAAATATTTCTCTTAATAACCAGAAATTCCTTTTAATAATAGAAAAAGTGCCATTGCAGGCACTTTTATATTCCTAATATTGCTTTTATCGTCGAGGTTGTCTCTCCTCCGGTGTAAAAAATATAAAGTAATAAGTATACGGCAACACCTGTGATAGCTGTAAAAAACCAGATGACACTTGTAATCGGACCAAGCTTTCGGTGTTTGGTAAGGTTATTTTTATAACCTGTATAAAGTGTCACAATTCCAAAAACTGCTCCGGTAGTCGCTAAAAAGATATGAAAAATTAAAAAAATCGTGTAATAGATTTTTAGATTATCTGGACCGCCAAAGGCAGTATTTCCAATAAAAATCGTTCTTGATGCATAAATGATAAAGAAAATAAGTGCAAATATTGCAGCTGTAAACATGGTCTTTTTATGTGCCTCTATTTTCCTTTGTTTAATTTGCCACCAGCCAATTGCTACTGTAATAGCACTTAAAACGATAAAGCTGGTACTAATCGTTGGTAATATTGGTAGGGAATCCATGGAATTAGCCTCACTTTTTTATATTTTCTACAATAATTTTAGTTTAGTTATCCGTTTTTTTCAATAAAAAGAAAATCTCCCAGTCAATTGGGAGATTTATTCGATAAGCGAAGGCTTTAGAGTCGGCTGATTCAGCTCATTTTCAGAGTCAGCATTATCCTTTCTGTACCATTCAAAGAATACATGTCCTAAGATAACACCATAAACAATTTCTTGAATAATCTTCATTAAAACTCCACCGAGCTGTTGATCATGTAATAATGACATTGAACTAAATAACTCTGGACCACTAATGCTCAAACCTGCAAATGTTGCTGGTCCAACACAAAGACTCATTACCTGTGCCCATACTTCGGGATCAGAATAAGTTGCATAGATGGATCCTGGTGCAAAAATGATTAAGGCACATGCTGGAGTAATTAAGATACCGTCCGCAAAGATGTAACCAACCTTTTTTAATCCGCTTAATCTTTGATGTTCTGGAACAGGGTTATTTAGCGGCCACCACATGAATATCGCAACGACAAAAAGAAGAGCTGAGTAGCCAGCATGGAACCAGAAGTTTTGCATAACACGGTCAAAAATCATTGGTATATGATAAAAAGAAAACAATCCATTAAAAATGATTAAGGCTATTAGTGGTTTTGTGAAAAACCGAAACAAAGAATTAATCAGCCTTACTTTGAAAAGCTTTCTCCATATCCAAACCGGAATACCAAAAATAAATATTGGAGGTATGACCAGCACTAAGACTGCCATTGAAATCATATGGACGTAAAACATTAAATGAGCCATTAAATCTAATGGAGATCCTTTAATAGCATAGATTAGTGAAATCGAGAGCAAAAACAACCCAGCTTGTTTCTTTGTTAGTGGTTCACTATCAACAAACTTGCTGCGGAATTTAATTGTAATTAAAAAGTATACTGCAGTTATTGCAAGCAGACTTAATAGAAAGTACGGGCTCCAAAGTGCTTTAAAGCCAAAAATATCTAATGTAAGCACCGCATATCACCTCTAAATAGTAATGAAATCATAATTTTATTATATACGGTATTAAACCAAGGACGCAAAGAAATGAAACAAGTTCCTATAAAAAGAAAATCGGCATACGCCGATTTTCTCTACTGTTTACCACCAAATAATTGTTGAGAAAGCTAACACTGTCACTAAACCAACTAGCAATCCTGAATAAAGAAACAATGATGGTGCCTCATGTCCTTTATGACTCATATGCATGAAATAATAAAGCTGAAAAATAACTTGAACAATCGCTAGTAAAAGAATAAACGGCACGATAAACCAAGCCGAAAATCCTTTAGCAGCTACTACTGCAAAAGCAATTAACGTTAAGAAAATCATCAAAGCAAATGATACAACTTGATGTCTCATTTCTTCAGCGCTTTTTTTGCGACGATATTCAATGTCAACTTTTGGGTTCCCTGAATTTAATTGTGAATTTGCCATCAGTTTATCCCACCATTCCCATTAAATAAACTACTGTGAAGATGAATACCCAAACTACGTCAATGAAATGCCAATATAGGCTGGCTACGTAAAATTTAGGAGCATTATATAAATCCAAGCCACGTTTAGCATTACGAACAATTAACGTAGTGATCCATAAAAGACCGAATGCAACGTGCCCCCCATGGAAACCAACTAATGTGTAAAATGCAGAACCAAATGCACTACTTGTAAATGTATGATGATACTCATGAACATAATGAGTAAATTCATAGATCTCTAATCCAAGGAATCCAAGTCCTAATAATAGGGTTAGGATTAACCAAAGATTCATTTTTTTAGCATTAAAGTTTTTCATGTGATACATCGCATAAACACTTGTTAAAGAGCTCGTTAATAACAGCATTGTCGCAACAAATGTCAATGGCAAGTCATATAAATCTTTTGCTAATGTATGTGTTGTATCAGGCACTTTATCCTTTAAAGCAAGATAGGTAGCGAAGAGAGAGGCGAATAGCACAGTCTCTCCACCAAGGAAGAACCAAAAACCTAAAAATTTATTTTTTGCTTCAAGGGTTGATTTTTCGGGCTCAGCAGGCCATGTTTCATACGTTAATTTATCTTCTGCGTGCATTATGCCTTAACCCCCTTATCCTCGTCATCAATCAATTCTTCTTTATGAATATGGAAACCATGGTCATCCTTCACAGAACGTAAGAACATAGCTCCAAAGGTGATCAATAAACCAATAATAAGAACTGGTACTGACCATGCTTTATCATCCATGTTAAACAATGCACCAAATGCTGCAACGAATAAACCGAAAGCAATTACAAATGGCAGGATTGATGAATTAGGCATATGAATATCACCTAACGGCTCTGCAGGAGTCATTCCTTTTTTGCCTTCCATCTTTTCTAACCAGTAAGCGTCTAAACCACGAACAAGTGGAAGCTGTTTAAAGTTATAGAATGGAGGCGGTGATGGTATTGCCCACTCAAGAGTTCTTCCGTCTCCCCATGGATCATTGCCAACGCGTACATTTTTCACTGATGTCATGATGATATTGTATAAAAGAACAAGCACACCTAATGACATAAATACTGCACCCAGTGAACTAATTAAGTTTGAAAGTTCAAATCCTTGGCCCGGCAGGTATGTGAATACACGGCGCGGCATTCCCCATAGACCTAGGAAGTGCTGAATAAAGAATGTCATATGGAAACCTATGAAAAACAGCCAGAAAGTAATCTTTCCTAATGTTTCATTTAACATCGTTCCAAACATTTTTGGCCAATATAGGTGGGTACCAGCAAAGATTGCAAAGACAACACCGCCAACAATAACGTAGTGGAAATGTGCCACAACGAAATAAGTATCGTGGTACTGATAGTCCGCTGCTGCTGCTGCTAACATTACTCCGGTTACCCCACCGGCAAGAAACGAAGGAATAAATGCCAAGGCCCAATGCATTGGAGTTGTAAATTTAACACTACCTCCCCAAATGGTTAAAAGCCAGTTGAAAATTTTAATACCAGTTGGAACACCAATAGCCATTGTAGCAACAGCGAAAATCGCATTGGCAACAGGTCCTAAACCTGTTGTAAACATATGATGTGCCCAAACCATGAATCCTAAGAAGCCAATTAATACAGTAGCAAAAACCATTGATGAATATCCAAATAAACGTTTTCTTGAAAAAATTGGGAATATTTCCGAAAAAATCCCGAAAGCCGGAAGTACCAAAATGTAAACTTCTGGGTGTCCAAAAATCCAGAATAGATGCTCCCAGATAACAGTGTTACCACCCATTGTTGTAACAAAGAAATTCGATCCAAACATACGGTCAAACATCATCAATACTAAACCTACAGTTAATGGTGGAAATGCAAATAAGATAAGTGCTGAAGTGACAAAAGTTGTCCATGTAAACAACGGCATTCTCATATAAGTCATTCCAGGTGCACGCATGTTAATAATCGTTACTAGGAAATTAATACCGCCTATTAATGTACCTATACCAGATATCTGTAATCCTAATACGTAGAAATCAACACCGTGACCTTTAGAGGCCATTGCCAATGAAGCATATGATGTCCATCCTGCGTCAGGTGCTCCGTCAAAAAACCATGAAAGGTTTAAAAATACTCCTCCGAAGAAGAATAACCAAAATCCTAATGCATTAACAAACGGAAATGCAACATCACGAGCACCAATTTGTAAAGGCATTACCGCATTCATAAAAGCAAAAACAAGCGGCATTGCTGCAAGGAATATCATCGTTGTTCCATGCATGGTTATAATTTCATTAAATAATCCTGCACTAACAAAATCATTGTTAGGTACTGCTAGCTGGATGCGGATAAATACTGCCTCTATTCCGCCTACTACAAAGAAGAATCCACCTGCAATAAGATATAGGATTGCGATTTTTTTATGGTCAACAGTCGTTAAAAAATCCCATAAAGTTGCGCCAAATCCTTTTTTTTGTGCGTAGGTACTCACAATTTTACCTCCCTTTCTTCCAATTCCTCTATTATTCCTGAACTTTTAATCCCATTAAATATTCTGTTACATCATTAATCTGTTCTTCTGTTAGATCATAACTACCTGTCATTAAGTTACCTGGCTTGTATTTTTCAGGATCTGTAAGCCACTTTTTTAAGTCTTCTTCACTGTGATCCAATACTCCTGCTATACGAGAACGTTCGCCAAAGTTTGTTAAATTTGGAGCACGTCTTGCTTCCGGTGGTGTACCATTTGCAGGTGTAACAGCATGACAGCCTATACAACTTTTATTAAAGATTTCTTGACCACGTTGAGCACTTTCAGTTTCTGCTAATTTTGGTTCTTCAACGTCTTTCATATCTGCAACCCAGTTATCAAAGTCATCACGGCTCATGGTTTTAACTTTAAAATCCATTAACGCATGTGATGGTCCACAAAGCTCTGCACACTTGCCATAAAATAAATCCCCTGCTTCTTTAGCCTTAGCGCTATCAAACTCTAACCAAAATTTATTAACATTCTCAGTATTCGTATCGAGCTTTCCACCTACCGCTGGTACCCAGAAAGAGTGTTTAACATCAGAAGATATTAAATTAAAATATACCTTCTCATCCGTTGGAACCACTAAATCTTGACCAGTAACAATTCCTTGACCAGGATATTCAAATTCCCACCAATATAAATTGGAACGGACATTGATGACAAGCGCATCTGAATCTTTCTTATCCATTGGTGAAACATCTGCTAATTTAAATGTAGCAGAAACCGTTGGAACTGCTAAAAGTAATAGTAATAAAATTGGTATAACTGTCCAAATAATTTCTAGTTTGTGACTTCCTTCTACTTGTTTTGGAATCTTTTCATCTTTCCGTCTGAACTTAAACATGACGATTAAGAAGATTACCATTACAACTACGATAACCCCTACCATAATCAATGTACTTAGTTTCATCAGATCATATTGAATGTCTGCAACTTCACCAGCTGGCCTTAAAGTCGATAGGAACGGTTCGCCACATCCTGAAAGGATAAGCGAAAGAATCGCCAATATCGAGATCAAACGCCATTTTGCAAGCCTTTTCATAGCTAAATCATACCCCTCTTTCGATAAATGATTTCTTTACTTATCTGTGATCAAACATGTATGTAGTATTGTTCTTCTTAACGTTAAAAGAAACACGGAGACACAAGAAAGTATAACTGCCTCCGATATTTTAGTAATAACCTTAGGGATACTTATAATCCCCATTATTAAGAAAGAACATCCCAGCTAAACTAATGTAACAATGACCATTGCAACAAAAATAATTGTTAAATATTGCAATGAGTACACAAACATTAATTTTGCCCACTTAATATCATCTTTGATCTTATATCCATAAATCCCTAACACAAGCCAACCGATATTTAACACGGTTGCCAAAATTAGAAATGGGATTCCTAATGAAGTAAGTAATAAAGGTGTTGGCAGTAATGCGGCTACCCATATTAAGATATGTTTCTTAGTTGTTTTAAATCCCTTTACTACTGGAAGCATTGGGATTCCCGCAGCTCTATATTCTTCTACACGCCTCATCGCTAATGCATAAAAATGGGGCGGCTGCCAAATAAACATAATAATGAACAGAGCCCATGCCATCATATCAAGATTTCCATCAATTGCAGCCCAGCCAATTAGTGGTGGTACAGCACCAGAAATACTGCCTATGATTGTATTTGATACTAATTGACGCTTTGACCATAATGAGTACAGCACAACATAACTAAAAACTCCAAGCAGTCCAATCACTGTTGCAGTTACGGTAGTAAACAATAGAAAAATTGTTCCTAGAACAATTAAGAAAATACCCAATCCAAGCACCTTCGAAGGAACTATTTTCCCCGTAACCGTAGGTCTTGATTTTGTTCTTTCCATTAAAGGGTCAATGTCACGATCAATGAAATTATTTATGGAGCATGAACCCGCAATAATGAGGGAGGAACCAATAACGGTAAATAAAACTATATCTATGTTACTTAGAAAACTTTGACCACTAAAATGTAGAGCCAGCCATATGCCAGTAAATGTTGTTATAAGATTTGAATTTACAATCCCAATCTTTATAAGTGCCATAAAATCTTTCCACATAGTGGATTTTGCCATATGAGAATTAAGACCCGTTGAGCCATTTTCTATCGTTGCTTCACCGTATGCCTTTGAATTTGGCATCTTTCCCCCTCCTAAGTATGTTGTAATTATTATTATAATCCCGATAGATAACTTTACCAAATTACAATAGTTATTTAAAAGCTATTATTATTTTATAATATTGTTATTTAAGGAACACTTTCTCTGTATATTAAATCACACTTTAGTGTATTTTTGTGAATTTTTTTTGAATAATTTTTGTCTAAATTGTGTCCGTCGGTATTTAATACCCATTATACTATATAATAGAATTTTTAGATAATAAAACACACTCTAATTTAAGTGAAATCCAAACAATTTCTTTGTGTTATAGACAACAAAAGCAAATATTAATGTTGTTATATATAAGATTAATTTAACCTATCTTTTTATTTCTATCAGACCCTTATCTATTTAGCAATAGTTATCACTATAATAATAGTGATAACTAGAAGGTATATGCAATCTTAATTTTAATAAAAGTTATGCAAAAATTTCAGTTTTAATTCTGTTCTTTTTCCTATGTTTTCGTTATGATAAGGTAGTGCTTTTATCGTTAGATATCCCAAATCATTATACTTACAAAATATTGAACAAAATTTTTAGACTTTTATTTAAGAAGGTGATTGTTTGCGACGTTCTTTAAAGTGGCTTGCTGTGGCAACTACTATTGGAATGATATTAGTTTTACTTGGGGGCGCACTTGTTACAAAAACAGAATCCGGTATGGGGTGCGGAAGATCTTGGCCATTATGTAATGGGGAGTTTGTGCCAACGGAGATAACTGCTGAATTAGTTATCGAACTTGCTCACAGACTAGTATCTGGTGCGGTCGGTTTTATGGTACTCATATTATCCATTTGGACTTGGAAAGTAATCGGGCATATTAGGGAAACAAAATTCCTATCCTTTCTTTCTTTTTTCTTTTTACTATTGCAAGGATTAATTGGGGCAGCAGCTGTAATATGGGAACAATCTGACTTTATCCTCGCATTGCACTTTGGTATATCACTTATTTCTTTTGCCGCAGTATTATTGCTTACTTTATTAATCTTTGAAATCGATAAAAAGTTTGATGTAGATAAGCTCGTTATCGATAGAAGAATGGGTTTTCACATTATCTCTATTTCCATTTATAGCTATTTTGTCATTTATACTGGGGCCTTAGTTCGCCATACCAAATCAAGTTTGGTTTGCCGTGATTGGCCATTATGTGTCAATGACAGCCCAGCCCTTCCAACTAACCTATTTGAATGGGTGCAGATGGGACATCGTGCGGCGGCAGGTCTCATCTTTATTTGGATTGGATATGTTACTTATTTAGCAGTAAAAAATTATCGTCAGCAAAAAGTTATCTATTGGGGTTGGATTAGTGCGTTTACTTTAGTATCCCTCCAGGTATTATCCGGAGCTTTTGTAATTTTTACACAGCTAAATCTTTTCATTGCTTTAATGCATGCTTTATTTATAACCTGTTTATTTGGGGTACTAAGCTATTTTCTCTTTTTGCTATCCAGATCTCGAAAAAAACAATAAAAAAAGTTGCCAGGTTTTATACTTGGCAACTTTTTTATGACTATTTATCCAATTCAAGTAGTAAATCTCCTGTTTGAATGGCTTCATCATTTTTTACATAAATTTCTTTTATTACTCCTGAAAAAGGAGCTTGAACGGTTGTTTCCATCTTCATTGCCTCAGTGATTATGAGATGGTCTCCTCGTTCCACCCGTTCCCCTTTTTCCACTAATACTTTGACAACAGTTCCAGGCATTGTGGCCGAAATATGTGTCTCATTTTTAGGATTGGCTTTTAATCTAGTTATTACTGCTGCTTTGATACTTTCATCTTTAATATTAACCTCACGCGGCTGACCATTTAGTTCAAAATAAACGACACGTGTACCATCCGCCTGCGGCTGACCAATTGAGACAAGTTTAACAATAAGTGTTTTTCCTGTTTCAATCTCTACTTCAATTTCTTCCCCAAGCCGAAGGCCATAAAGGAAAGTAGGTGTATCTAGAAACGAAATATTCCCATATAAGTCAACCGTATTCAAATACTCTTTATAAACTTTTGGATAGAGCGCATAGGAAATCAAATCAATATCTGAAATTGTACGGCCCAGCTCCTTAGCTAACTCTTCCTTTAATTCTGAAAAATCAACCTCAGGCAGTAACTCACCAGGACGAACCTCCAAAGGTTTTTTCCCTTTTAATATTACGTTCCGCAGTTTTTCCGGGAATCCTTGATGCGGCTGACCGAGATACCCCTGGAACAATTCAACTACAGAATCCGGGAAGTCAATAGAGTCCCCATTATTAAGGACATCAGCTTCTGATAAATTATTTTGTACCATAAAGAGTGCCATATCCCCGACAACTTTAGAAGATGGCGTAACTTTTACGATATCCCCAAACATGTGATTGACCCGAGTGTACATTTGCTTGACTTCATCCCACTGATCGCCAAGCCCCACACCCTTTGCTTGCTGTTGTAAATTACTGTATTGTCCCCCTGGCATCTCATGCTGGTACACCTCTGAATGTGGTGCAACCATTCCACTTTCAAAATCATGATAATATTTTCTAACATCCTCCCAATAATAGGAAAGCTGTTCAAGGGCATTAATATTTACATTTGGTTTCCTATCCTTACCTTCTAATGCGTAATAAAGAGAATTTGCACTTGGCTGTGAAGTTAGCCCAGCCATCGTACTTAGGGCTGTATCCACAATATCTACTCCACCGTCTATAGCACGAGCATAGGTGAAAATACCATTTCCGCTCGTATCATGAGTATGAAGATGGATTGGAATATCTATTGTTGCTTTTAATTCAGAAATAAGTCGATAGGCTGCTTCGGGTTTTAGCAAGCCTGCCATATCCTTTATCCCTAATATATGTGCCCCTTGATTCTCAAGTTCTTTTGCTAGTACTTTATAATAGTTTAGATCATATTTTACTCTTGTTGGATCTAGAATATCGCCCGTATAACAAATTGCCGCTTCAGCGATTTTCCCACTATCCCTGACAGCCTCAATAGCGATTTCCATTCCTGGAACCCAGTTTAAGCTGTCAAAAACTCTGAATACGTCAATCCCTTCTTCCGCTGACTTTCTTACAAATTCTTTGATAAGATTGTCAGGATAATTTTTATATCCCACTGCGTTGGAACCGCGGATTAACATTTGAAACAGAACATTTGGAATTTTTTCACGAAGAACACGCAATCTTTCCCATGGGTCTTCTTTTAAGAAGCGGTAAGCTACATCAAAAGTTGCTCCTCCCCACATCTCAAGTGAAAATAGGTTCGGTATAAGCTTTGCTGTCGGCTCAGCAATATGCAAAATGTCCGTAGTTCTTACCCTTGTTGCCAATAACGACTGATGTGCATCTCTGAAGGTAGTATCCGTTAACAATACTTTATCTTGATTCTTTATCCACTGTACAAGACCTTCTGCACCATTTTGGTCTAGAATTTGTTTTGTTCCGTCCTGGTAAGGAAAATCATATTTTAATTTAGGCACTCGCGGTTTCGAAAACACGGGTCTTTTCTTTTTTTCAATACCCGGGAAACCATTGACCGTAACGTTTCCAATATACGATAGCATTTTGGTTCCACGGTCCTTACTAGCAGGAAATACGAATAACTCCGGAGTTGAATCGATAAATGAAGTATCATATTCCCCTCTTCTAAAATTCTCATGTCTTACAACATTCTCAAGAAAAGGGATATTGGTTTTTATTCCCCGAATTCTAAACTCTCTAAGATTCCGAACCATTTTAGAGGCTGCTTGTTCGAAGGTTAATGCCCATGTAGAAAGCTTCACAAGCAAAGAATCATAATAGGGTGTGATGACAGCACCTTGATAACCGTTTCCAGCATCAAGACGAACACCAAATCCTCCTCCAGAGCGATAAGCCATAATTTTTCCGGTATCAGGCATAAAATTATTAAGCGGGTCTTCTGTTGTAACACGTGACTGGATAGCAAAACCGTTAATCCGAATCTCTTCTTGTGGAGGAATCCCGACTATTGGACTGTGTAAATCCTGACCTTCCGCCACTAAGATTTGCGTATGTACAATATCAATTCCTGTTACCATTTCAGTTACCGTATGTTCAACCTGAATCCTTGGATTTACTTCTATGAAATAAAAGTCCTTACCAGAAACAAGAAATTCTACTGTCCCTGCATTTAGATAAGCTACATTCTTCATTAACTTAACTGCGGCTGCACAAATTTTCTCACGTAATGAATCGGATATTGATACACTTGGGGCTACTTCTACTACTTTTTGATGACGGCGCTGTACAGAACAATCCCGGTCATACAAATGGACAATGTTACCCTTTTTATCCCCAAATATTTGTACCTCAATATGTTTTGGTTTCTCGATTAATTTTTCCAGGTAAACTTCGTCACTTCCAAATGCTGCTTTGGCTTCTGATTTAGCACGGTCAAATGCTTCTTGCATTTCCTCTTGGTTCCTAACAATCCGCATACCACGTCCGCCACCGCCAAGGGCCGCTTTAATAATAATCGGATAACCATGATAGAAGGTAAACTCCTTCACTTCTTCGATGGTATCGACAGGACC
Organism: Bacillus sp. 7884-1; assembly: GCF_002272245.1. Classification (GTDB taxonomy): domain Bacteria; phylum Bacillota; class Bacilli; order Bacillales; family Cytobacillaceae; genus Neobacillus. The sequence continues at coordinate 81,687 of NZ_NPDD01000056.1, forward strand.
ATCACTGCCTGGAATTACGGGTATCCCAGCAAGTTCAGCTTGTTTCCTAGCTTTGACTTTATCACCGAACATATCAAGATGGCTTGATGTTGGTCCAATAAAAATAATTCCTTCATCCTCACAACGTCTTGCAAAGTGAATATTCTCTGATAAAAATCCATATCCTGGATGAATAGCATTTGCTCCGCTAAACTTAGCAATTTCAATGATTCCATCAATGTCTAGGTAGGCATCGATAGGTTTCTTTCCTTCACCAACTAAGTAGGCCTCATCTGCTTTATAACGATGATAGGCTCCAGTATCTTCCCTAGAATAAATTGCTACGGTTTTGATATTTAATTCAGTACAAGCCCTAAAAACCCGAATTGCAATTTCTCCTCTGTTCGCAACTAACACTTTATTAATTTGTCCTGTCAATTTTGGCACCCCTTATCTCATTTTGAATAAAAGCGCAGGGAACACTCTTCTCCCCGCGCTATGTTCTAAATTGATATACATTTCCATCTTGATGATTACTATTTTTTTCTTGGTGCTGTTGTTTATATTTATTTTCATATTTAACAAACATAGAAACATTTACTAGAATGCCAGAAGCAATTGCTAATTGCAGCAGTGAAGAACCGCCATAGCTTATAAACGGCAGTGGGACACCTGTAAGCGGTATAACACCTGAAACACCAGCTAGGTTTATGAACGATTGAATTCCAATCATACTTGAAATCCCTATTGCTAATAAACTTCCAAATGGATCTTTACACCGCAACCCAATATATATACCTCTTAAAACAATAAATGCCAGCGTAAGTACTACAAAGCTTACTCCCCAAATACCCAGTTCCTCCGCAATTACCGCCATTATGAAGTCAGTATGGGATTCTGGTAAATAGCCAAGTTTTTGCACACTTTTACCTAAACCTAAACCATTTATCCCTCCCGAACCAATTGCAATGTATGAATTCGCTAGGTGAAAACCTGCATCCAATTCATCCTCAAACGGATTACTTAAAACCGTAAATCGCTCCATTCGTTTCTCAGAAAATATTTCACCCTTTAAGGCAATAAGGAATGGAGATGCTAAGATAAGCCCAAGTAAAATTAACTTTGTTATATTTTTAAAGTTCATTCCAGATGAAATAATAATTGTACCTGCGATTAAACCAATGATCATCGCAGTTCCAAAGTCAGGCTGCAAAGCAATTAAACCACAGACAATAACAAGATATGCTAAGGGAGGCAGAACTCCGTGATTAAATTTATTTATATATGCCTGCTTTTTTGCATACACTGCAGACAAGTAAATTATGACAAATATTTTTACAAACTCTGCTGGCTGCAGGCTTAATGGACCGATTTTAAACCAACTCTGAGCATTCCCAGCAACATGTCCAAAAATAAAAAGCCCCAAAAGCCCAAATACAGAAAGACCAACCATAGGTACTAGAAATTTTGTGCTTTTCATTATTTTATAAGGAAACAATGCAGTAAAAATAAATACCACAGCTGCCCCTAGTAAAAATAGTCTTTGCTTGGTGTAAAAATGGTCACTAGGAACTTCATACCTTTGGACGCTTGAGGCCATGCTGGCACTATAAACCATTACTAATCCAAATAAAGATAAAAGGATGATTGCGATAATTAGTGAATAATCATAGGATTTCAATATTTTTTTAAACATGTTATAACTTCCTCGTTTTTAAAATTGTCGTTATTGCTATTATAATAGAAAATGGAACGAATTAGTTGAGGAAAAGTTACATTACTTCAATCTTTTGAATAGGAATATTCTGAAAAAATAAAAGGTTAATAAAAAACTCAAACAACACATCACCATTGTTTGAGTTTTTCAGCTATTTTCTAAGGGATGCTTCATGAAGCGCAGATAATTCTCTTTCTAATTTATCTAGAATCGCTTTGCCATCCTTAACTTCAATTAAGCCTAATCTTACCGCAAATTCTATCTCTCTCGATAAACCAAACATTTGCGTATCCAATACCTCTTCATAAAGAGGGCATTGAGGCATCGTGAGATTTTCCATTTGCACCTTAATTAGCTTTAATATTTTTTCAGCGTCTGCCTGTAACAAGGCATAGGCTTTTTCCTGATGATTCACTATCATTTCAGACGCCAACATTGATCCCCCCATTTCAGAGCGATAACCCAACTTATCTATAAATTTTACCTTTTACCACAGAAAAATGCAAGAACAATAACCTCGAGGGGCATATAGTTCCTTCATATTCCTTCATATTCCTTATATGACATTCATTCTATTTCACGCTATACTTTAATAGAAATGAACTGGAGGAATGAAAGATGGAAAATATAATCGTACTATCCGGAAAGGTAAAATACACAATTACTCTCGATCCCACAGTTTGGATATTTGATGATCGAAAGGTGGATTTGACTACATACTTCTCTACATCCTTTGAAAATAAAAATGAACTTGAGGAGTACACTAAATCGGTATCAAAACATTGGGACAGAGAAATCATGGAGGGTGCTGTCTATCCGCCAACATTAAAAACGGAGAAGAAATATGAGAAGGAAAAGGTATTAACAGGTAGTTTTGGTATACCTATCCTGCCTTTTTTAAAAAATGCAGAACTTGTTGAAGATGCCGTCGCTTTAACCATAAAAACTACAGCATCAGAACATGAGATATCTCTTGATAAGGCAAAGGATTTAATATTAGGTTTTTCAAATGGTGGTAAACCACTTTCAGAAGATGGACCTGTCCATGTTTATTTCGGTGATGGTTCCAACCTATTAGACCCGATAAAAAACATAAGAGAGTTTATTATTAAATAGTAAACAACGGGTGCCAATTTGGTACCCGTTTTTTGCGATTAACATTCATATGTCTCTTCGGCTACAGCAAATCGGCTGCCAGCCTGGCTAATCCTGATCGTTCCCCTTTTAACAGCTTAACATGTCCGGAAATAACCTGGTCTTTAAAACGTTCCACGACATAGGTTAGACCATTATTGTAGGCGTCAAGATATGGATGGTCTATTTGTTCAGGATCACCCATTAAAACAATCTTGCTGCCCTCACCCACACGCGTTAAGATTGTTTTCACTTCATGTTTTGTTAAATTTTGGGCTTCATCAATAATAATAAATTGCTTTGGCAGACTTCTTCCCCTGATATAGGTTAGAGCTTCTACCTCTATCGAACCCATTCCTGCAAGGATTGCATCCAATTCTCCTGGCTTTTTAGTATTAAAAAGGTATTCAAGATTATCAAATATCGGCTGCATCCATGGTCTAAGTTTTTCTTGTTTTTCACCGGGCAAATACCCTAGATCCTTACCTACCGGTACAATCGGTCTAGCTACTAATAGCTTTTTAAATTCTCTAAAGTCCTCTGTCTGCATTAGTCCAGATGCCAGCGCCAGCAAGGTTTTACCTGTCCCTGCTTTTCCGATTAAGGTAATAAGTGGGATATCCTTACGAAGCAGCAGCTCGATTGCCATCGTTTGCTGCACATTTCTAGGGTGAATTCCCCATACATGTTCTTGATTAATAGCAAGTTTCTTTACCTTTTTTCTTGTTTTATCGACCATCCCTAACGCTGACGCGGAACCTCCTAGTGCGTCTTTCATGATTAAGTATTGATTTGGATAAAATGAATATTTTCCAATTTCCGATAAAAGTAATTCCCCTTTTTCATAAAAGGAACCCAGCAATTCTACAGATAAAAAAACTTCCAAAAAACCTGTGTAAATATGGTCAATTTCGACCACCCTGTCACTTAAAAAGTCTTCAGCAGTTAATCCAATAGCGTCTGCCTTTACCCTGACTAATGTATCTTTACTCACCAGTATTACTGGCTTTCCATTTTCCTTTTGCTGTTCTTCTGTTGATAAATTTTTTGCAACTGCGAGAATTCGATTGTCATTTGTTTTTTCTACAAAAATTTCTTGTAATTCATGAAAAGCACGATGATTAAGTTCAATTCTAATTGTTCCACCATTTTCAAGAGGGATTTTTTCATGAAGCTTACCCGCTGCTCGTAATTCATCAATTAATCTTGATACATGACGGGCATTTCTCCCTATTTCATCCATGTACCTTTTCTTTGAGTCCACTTCTTCAAGGACAACTGCAGGAATGACTACTTCATTATCTTCGAATGAGAATATGGAATACGGGTCCTGTAATAAGACGTTTGTATCTAACACGTATATTTTACTCAAAGCGACGCCTCCACTTTTTCTAGTTGATTGGTTTGTTAATCCGTTCATTACAAACCTATTGCTAGATAGGACTTTGGTAAAATATATGTTTGTTCGAATAAAGATAGAAGGATTTCCGCACAATAAATGTAAGTTGAGTATAACGAAATTCCAGAGAACACAAGTGAATCGGTTATACAACTCTATCTGGAGGTGGATTTTATCATGAAGAAGCTTTTCATATTTACCACTTTAGTTTTGGTCCTAGCTGCTTGTAACAACAATAGCAACAATGCGCAAAATAATGAAAAGCAATCATTGGTTAACGTTAAAAACAGTTATATAGAAGATGTAGACCGGAAAACGGGTCAGGAGGTTTCCAAACGATTAGTTGAACTTGCCACTAGTATTCCAAATGTTCATGATGCAACCGCAGTTGTCATTGGCAGATATGCCATTGTTGGTATCGATGTAAATTCAAAGATTGAACGGTCTCAAGTGGGCTCAATAAAATATTCTGTTGCAGAAAGCTTGAAGGAAGACCCTTATGGTGCACGTGCAATCGTAGTGGCTGATGCAGATACCAATCAGCGTCTGAAAGAAATTGCCGCAGATATCGAAAAAGGAAGACCCATACAAGGTATAATGGAAGAGCTTGCCGACGTGGCAGGCAGACTAATGCCTGAAATCCCTGGAGATATAATTGACCCTAATCCTAAAAATGCTCCAGAAGAACCAAAGAAAAAGCTGCAGGAGAACGAGAAGAAAAGTTTAGAGGATAAACAGCAAGAAGAATCCAAACATTATAAATAAAAGGTTATAAATAGAAAAGCTTAGTCATCGACTAAGCTTTTCTCATTGCTTCCATTACCTGGGTATCTAACCGAGCAGCTGCGTTTTTATCATATGTTTTGTCATACTGTGGCTCTGTAACAATTTGGGAACCATAAAACATGACATCCCTAACCTCATGAATCTGAATTTCAATCAACGCAAGCTTTAAAGGAACGTCCTGGAGCCGTTCTTCTTTCAATGATGCTTCACCTTGTATAGAATATGTAGATTCATTAGCAATTAAATTGATAACCACTTTATTATTTTGTGTGATATTTTGAATAATTCTAGATTTATTATCTACTGCAAAATAAATGGTTTCTTCATCTTTTGCTAAAATCCAAGATATTGCGTTAACATTTGGACCACCTGTTTCATAATCTACCGTTGCTAATGTTACAAACCTTTCTTTCTGCAGCTCATCATATAATGGCTTAATGAGTCTTGGTTCTACTTGATTCGGCATACTTACAACCCCTTCATTCAATTCCTTACAAAAAGACAGACATTCTCATAGTACTATTATCTGTTTTTTTCAGCAACTTAATCACAATTGATTTACTTGATATCATCTTTGCATGATATACTATAGTATAAGAAAAGCAAGACTAGAATGGACTCCTGAGGTGCTTTATGAGAGTAAAATGCGTAATCTGCGACAAAATTGAATCGATTGAAGATGAATCATTTGTAGCTAAACGTCTTCGAAATCGTCCTATCCATACATATATGTGTCAAGACTGTAGTAGTAGAATCTCTGATAAAACAAAAGCAAGAATTGATACAGGTAATTTTAGATTTTATCGAGCACAGTCTGAGAAGGATGATTGGTAAAAAACATGCCAATTCCGTTATGGAATTGGCATGTTTTTTTTATTCATTTTCAAACGGGAAGTTGCAATATTTATCAGGCTCTTGGTTAATTTGCTTAAGCATTACTTCGATAAGTTCACGAGGAAATCTCGTCTTCTTCGATTCACCCTCATGAATATAAGTGACATAATACATCACATCATCAGTTGTCACTTCAATGTTTGATAAATGTTGTTCACTCTTAATAATTTCATCAAAAAGGTCTAACGTTTCTCTTGCTGCAGTATCCTCAGGACGAGCGTCGCATACAACCTTTATCGAAAGCCAATTATAGAGTGCATCCTGTACCGATCTCATGTTTAATCCCCCGTTACTTTGCCTCAACCTGCTGTTTTTTCGACTGATGTAAGCGAATTTTGTAAATGATTAAAATCAAAGCTGCTACAACAAGCCCTTCTGTTATTGGTAAAAAGATTCCGAGTGCTGTAAGAATCGTACACCCTGCAGCTAAAAAGATATAAATCAATATTGATTTTATTAACGGCAGCTTCTGCTTCTGTGCAAAGCCAAGTTTATAAACCAAAATTGAGAGAGCTACAATTGTAAAATAAAGCAGCCACATTCCCAATTTTGGTTGTTCAGTTACGTTAAAGAGGGCTGGAAAAAAAGAAAGCCGGTCCGCTACGTTCACGCCTATTACCTCCCCCGAAGAGAAATTAACTTAATTCTGCAACCTTTTTCTTTTTAGCCATTCTTTCACGTTCATTTTTATCTAGAATTTTTTTACGTAAACGAATGGATTCAGGTGTAACTTCACAGTATTCATCATCGTTTAGGTATTCTAATGACTCTTCAAGTGTCATTAGTCTTGGTTTCTTAATAACCGATGTTTGATCCTTGTTTGCAGAACGAATATTTGTTGCTTGTTTCACTTTTGTGATATTAACAGTAATATCATTTTCACGCGTGTGTTCTCCAACAATCATACCTTCGTAAATTTCAGTTCCTGGTTCAACGAAGATTGTACCACGGTCTTCAACTCCCATAATACCATATGTCGAAGCTTTTCCAGACTCCATGGATACTAGTACACCTTGACGTCTTCCACCAACTTGACCTTGAACCATCGGCTGGTAGCTGTCAAATGTGTGATTAATAATTCCATACCCGCGTGTCATAGTTAAGAACTCTGTTGTATAACCAATTAATCCACGTGCTGGAACATTAAAGATTAAGCGTACTTGACCTGATCCGTTATTAATCATATCAATCATTTCGCCTTTACGGGCACCAATTGATTCCATTACAGAACCTGTATGCTCTTCTGGTACATCAATTTGTACTCTTTCAATCGGCTCACTACGAACACCATCAATTACTTTTACAATAACTTCAGGTTTAGAAACTTGTAGCTCATACCCTTCACGGCGCATGTTTTCGATTAAAATGGATAAATGAAGCTCACCACGACCTGATACAATCCAGGCATCTGGCGAATCTGTATTTTCAACACGTAAGCTTACATCTGTTTGCAGCTGAGCGAGTAGTCTTTCTTCGATTTTTCTTGAAGTCAGATACTTACCTTCTCTGCCTGCAAATGGGCTGTTATTAACAACAAAAGTCATCTGTAATGTTGGTTCATCAATTCTTAGAATTGGTAATGCTTCTTGGTGCTCAACCGGACAAACGGTTTCGCCCACGTTAATATCTTCCATACCAGAAACAGCAATTAAGTCTCCCGCTACTGCTTCTTGAATTTCCTGACGTTTTAGTCCAAAGAAACCAAAGATTTTTGTTACACGGAATTGTTTAACTGTACCGTCTATTTTCATTAATGAAACTTGTTGGCCAACATGCATTGTACCGCGGAAAACTCGCCCAATCCCAATTCTTCCTACATAATCATTATAGTCAAGAAGAGCAACTTGGAATTGTAATGGCTCCTCGCGATTGTCAATTGGTGCAGGAATGTGTTCAACAATAGAATCATACAAACATTGCATGTTTTCATCCTGTTTTTCATGATTTGTGCTGGCAGTACCATTAATGGCAGAAGCAAAAATGACCGGGAACTCAAGCTGATCTTCATTTGCACCAAGTTCAATAAATAAATCAATAACCTCATCAATTACTTCCAAAGGACGAGCAAAGTCACGGTCAATTTTATTAACGACAACAATTGGAGTCAGATTTTGTTCTAACGCCTTTTTTAATACGAAGCGTGTTTGTGGCATTGTTCCTTCATAGGCATCCACGACTAGTAAAACACCATCAACCATTTTCATGATACGTTCAACCTCGCCGCCAAAATCGGCATGTCCCGGTGTATCCAAAATATTGATTCGTTTATCTTTATATTGTATCGCTGTGTTTTTAGCGAGAATCGTTATTCCACGTTCTCTTTCCAAATCATTTGAATCCATTGCACGTTCCTCAACGTGCTCATTTGTACGAAATGTTCCTGACTGCTTTAATAATTGGTCAACCAAAGTCGTTTTCCCGTGGTCAACGTGTGCGATAATTGCTATATTGCGAATATCTTCTCTTAATTTCAAGTGCTTCACTCCTACTTCTATTTAAAAAAATTTTAAGCTATTTATAGTTTCCCATTAACAACTAAAGTATTATACCACATTAATGGTGGAAAACTAAAAGCATTTTCTGTAGAATATAGCTATATTATTTATCATAAGAAATATTTATTTATTTGGCTGTCTTAAACTGGGCTGTTGATTTG